>JAQBGS010000273.1:0-3531 GCA_032128535.1 Nitrospirota bacterium | reverse complement strand
TCATTGTGGCAGCATTGAATAGGCCATGAGCTCCGGTGATGGGAGCCCTCAAGCCTAGGTGCTTCCAGGGAGGTTCAGGTTTCCTCCCACAGTTAAGTTGAGAGTTTCCGAGGGCCTGAACGGTGACGGTGCTGGATGAATAAATCGAGATGAATTATGTGAGTTCAGCAATCTGTTGAGTCCGGCCAATGATTTGGCTCTGAAGGCTTTTCTCCATTTTATGATTTTTGGTATTTAGTTTTAAAACAATCGGCCTGGCTTTTATTGAAAAGAGCCAGGCCGAAGCATCTAGAAGATCAATCTCTCACCTATTTTTTACTGAGACGGATTCCGACGCCGGCTTTCAGGGCAATATCGACTGGGGAAACGCTCTTCCCCGCTCCGACACTGACGGCGAATCCTTGAAAATGATCCAAGAAGAATTTGGAAGACGTCATATCCCACTTAGGCTTGAACGGGGGTTCAATCCGTAGGGGAAAGTCAAAGTAGACATCCAGCCCTGCATCCATCACCTTGGCCAACTTGGGGTGGGGGAAAGGAAAGCCGACCCCCGCTCCAAGGAACCACCCGCCGACGGTATCGGGGTTCACTTTTGGAAAGATGCCAATCGACACGCCGCCGCCGCCCCCCACGTTCGTTTTGACCATGGCGGCCAAGTCTAAGTACCAATGGGATTTATTCACAAAATCAAACGCATGGCTGACTCCCAATTCGCCTCCGCCAATTTTGGCCAAATTGCCACCGATGCCAATGCTGGCCGAGGCCACTGACCCGCGGGAACGGACTTGAGAGGGATTGGCGTTTTGTGATGCGGTCAGCGCGGCGCGTAAGGGTGCACCGACCATCTTTTGAAAAGTGTTTTGAACCGTGGCCGCTGGTTGTTCGCACATCCGATTCGGATCCATGAGTTGGTTGACGGTTTTGGCATTTTTCGGATCGGCCAGTGTTAAGCCGGCGTTGATCGCTTGCTGAATGGCTGGTCCTTGTTGTTGTTTAATCGTGTTAATTGCTTGGCGAAGAGCGGCCTGGGCTTTATCAAGCTGCAAGGCTTTCGTGAGCTCTCCGATAATCGGCCCTAATATTTTCGCTTGGACCTCAGCCGCAATGCGAGTAGCGGTGAGGCCGGCTTTGCAGAACGCTTTGGCGGCGATCAGGGCTCCTTGGGCGGCTTGCCTCGCTGCCCATTCCGCAGCTTTCTTTGCCTCCAGCGCTGTTTTTTGTGCGAAACGACCAACATTCTGCCCGGTCTGCTGAACGCCTTTCCCGATTTGTTGGGTTGTGTGCCTAGCTCCTTGTCCGACCCGATTGACGGTTGTTCTGGCCCTGTTAATCGTTCCCCCTGCTTTCTTGGCAAAATTTTGGAAGACCCCTCGTTGATGAATGCCGCTATAGGTGCCTAAAGCCTGAAGACTTTCTCCCGTAGGGGCCATCAGAACAATATAATGCAGATCGGCTTCTTCTTCGGCCTCACCTGGTAATGATAGGGCCACGGAGGTGTCCAGATCCGATTCAACTTTTTCTGGATGACTTTCCAAAAGGAGTCCCTCCTTCTTTTCAGCAGTGACCAACCGAATATCTTGTCCGGCACTTTCCACGGAGTAGGTCCCGGGCAGTACTTCAACCCCCTCCCCATCAGGACTGAGGAAATGTACCGGTTTTTCCAAATAGATGTTCATGGGATTCGTAATCAGAGACTGAGGATCCACGTCACGAGAGCGGATCCCGCTATAGGTGCCTGCTGCTTCATATACCAGACCGCCTGGCATGAACAACGCCAATATATGCCGGTCAGATGAATCAGTTTCAGGCAATCCAGGGACTGAGACCGCCGTGGGTTCAGGCAAATCCTGGTCATGGGTATCCATGGTGATGGCCAATTTGAGAGGTGCTGTTTTCTTATCAGTAGGCCTCACCTGTACGCTGTCCGCCAAGGGGGCTAACTGATAGGAGCCTGGTTTGAGTTGAACGTTTGCGCCTTCCGGAGTGAGAAAATAGGCGGGTTTCTCTAAGTTCACTGTTTGGTTGTTTACGGATTCATTGGCGTGCGCTGGCAGGAGTGGACTCAGAAGAGCACTCGCCAACACGACACTCAAGAGTTTTTGAGAAACACACACATGCATGAAATTTTCCTTTCGAACCGTTAAAAAAAAGCCCACGTCATAGTTGTTACCTGATGAGTCGAACCCAAGGTGAATATGGTTCACCATCATTACAATTTTGTGAACACCGGAGTTGTTTTTGGGATGGCCTATGAAACGGGAACCAGCCCGGAAAGTCAAGGAAAATGGGGGATTTTTAAGGTGAAAAGGAGAAAGACTTTTAAAAAAAAAACCAACCTGGCTTTCTTGAGAAAGCCAGGCTGCTGGTAGATGTCTACCGGCCATTTACGGCAGTGGCCAATTGGGTCACGCTGCCATTGAAAAGATTCAAGGCTTCTCTCGTGTCCTTTAAATTCGTATCAGCCAGATGAAGTAACAGATCCTTGGAGAGGATATTCAAGATGCCCTGAAGGTGAGGGGTTTGGGCTCGAAGGTCACGGGGAAGTTTCCCCTGCTGGAGCGCCATTTTCCCCTGATCCATGGCTTGATTGTAGCCCGCATGCAATCCTGTTGTGGCTCCCCACCGGATAAGAGGCACGAGAGCTTGATTCCAGACGGCATCCATGGCTTCTTCGACAACGGCACACACCGCGGCGCCCGCTTCAGGTACAAGGCCGCAGAGGGCTGATGAAACTTTTTCCACCGTCCCTTCGGATAACTGAATAAGGCCCACAGCCTCATTCACTAGAAATCCGCCATGGCCTGGCCGATCACTGTCGATATATTTGTGCCCCATGGCTCGAACGATCTCGACACCCAATTCCAGGCGGAAAAGTTCAGGCCATTGGGCTTGAGGGTGAAGGGCTTGCTGAATGTGTGTGACGGCTGCGGATTGGGCTCCGGGATTCCCTAAGGCTTTTGTGAATGATTGGATGGCGGTGGAACCATTTTGTAATTGCTTGATCAGATATTTGGCGAAGACACCGTTCGCGACGGCTTTCAGTTCCTCTTCTGATAACAACACACCGCTATCCTGGTTGGTCAGTATCCTGGTCAGGCCTTTGCCGATGGCTTCATGCAAGGCTGGAGCGATATGCGTATCGAAGAGCGATTTCATTTCAGTTTGAAGGCGAGCCTGCAGTTGGTTAGCCGTATTTTTTAGGGCCGGGCGATGTTTAGTGATAAGAGGGGTCAAACATCGGGCGCCTGGATGTGTGGCAGCCAATTGCTCCCAACTATCAAAAGCCATATCAATGATCAGTCCTGCTTGCGGGGGCTGATTCATGCCGTTTCGGAGCATCTGAAGAGGAGGACCCATGGTCTGGGAAAAGTTAGCTCGCATCTGATCCATCTGGTCTTGAATCATCCATTGGCTGAATCCCCCGGGGTTTTTTTGAAATTGATCGACATACCCCAACAGATTCGCTCTGGACTGGTCTCTGGCAGCATCTAAACATTGAATCAATGGAATGAGGTCAGAACGAAGCTTATT
>JAQBGS010000272.1:0-9428 GCA_032128535.1 Nitrospirota bacterium | reverse complement strand
TCTGCTGAATCCTTGGCCAGTCGGTATCGATCCATACCATCTTGGCGGAATGCGGAGGGAGAGAAGCCTGGCCATGCTGCTGCGCGACGACGACGGCCACCTCAGCATCATCCAGCATCATAGCCACACGTTCTTGAGGATAGGTGGGGTCGATGGGAACATACACCCCACCGGCTTTTACAATGCCCCACAGCGCCACGAACAGTTCCAGGGAGCGCTCGCAATAGAGGGCGACACGGACCTCTGTGCCCACTCCGAGGGTCTGTAAATAGTGGGCCAGCTGATTGGCCCGCTGATTCAAGACGCCATAGGTCACAGCCTGGCCTTCAAACATCACCGCGAGGGTGTCAGGGCGCTGAGTGGCCTGCGCCTCCAAAATTTCTGGCAGACATGGTTCCGGGCGGGGGCGAGCGTGGGTCGTGGCATTCCAGTCCACCAACACGTGCTGCCGCTCAGCGTCAGTTAAAAGCGTGAGGTTGTGAAGGCGGCGGGAAGGGTCAGCGACTACCTCCTCAAGAAGGTGTTCGAACTGTGTCGCCATTCGCTCAATCGTGGTGTGTTCGAATAAATCAGAGTTGTAGGTCCATGCCAGACTATGTCGGTGGTCCGGGCGTTCTCCTACTGCCAGGGTCAAATCAAATTGAGCGGCCTGTCGATCAACCATCATTCCACTGACTTTTCCCTTGAAGGTCGTACGGGTTTGTTGAAAATTCAGCACGGACAACATGACTTGAAACACGGGACTGCGACTTAAATCCCGAGGCGGATGCAGCGCGTCTACTAAGACTTCAAATGGCAGATCTTGATGGGCATAGGCTTCCAGCGTGGTCTGCCGAACCTGACGCAGCAGCTCTAAGAAAGATGGATTTCCAGCCAACTGAGTACGTAACACTAGCGTATTGACAAACGTCCCAATCAAGCTCTCAATGGCCAGAAAATGCCGATTGGCAATAGGTACCCCAACCAGCAGATCGTCACTGGCCGTATAGCGTCCCAATTGAATGGATAGGCTGGCGAGAAGGGTCATAAAGAGCGTCACGCCCTCTCGTTGAGTCAATTGGGTGAGACCAACCGTCAGGGTGCGGGAGAGTTCGATGATATGGCGCCCACCGACAAAGGTCTGTATGGCTCCTCGCGGCCGATCATGGGGGAGATCTAAGATCATGGGGGATCCAGCCAATCGCTCCTTCCAGAAGCTGAGTTGGATTTCTAGGGTATCGCCTTGCAACCACTCACGCTGCCAAGCAGCAAAGTCCTGATATTGAATGGGGAGGTCTTCTAGTGGCGATGACTTCTCCTCTGCAAATGAATCATAGAGCGTCTCAAGTTCACGACGCACAATGCTCCAAGACCAGCCATCGGCAACAATATGATGCAGGGTGATGAGGGCCACCACATAATCAGCCTTGAGCTTTAGGAAGACTGTTCGCAGCAACGGTCCTTTCGCCAGATCAAAGGGCCGTTTGGCCTCCGTTGTGGCAAAGCGCTGAACGTCGGCTTCTCGTGTGGCCTCGGGAGTATCCTGAAAATCCACCACCGGTATCGAGACTGGCGCAAAGGGATGGATCACGGGAGACGGGTACCCATCCTCGGCAGGAAAAAACGTGCGCAAGACAGCATGTCGCCGGCAAATTTCGTTGACGGCCTGTTCGAGGGCAGTAAGATTAATGAGCCCTTGGAACTGAAAAGCCCAGGGAAGATTATAGGCAGCACTGTTTGGGGCGAACTGATACAAAAACCACATCCGTTCTTGAGCAAAAGATATCGGAAATTTTTCTCCAGGAAGCAGAGGCCGGATTGGAGGAAGTGAATTCGTGGAGGAAGAATCCTGATATTGCTGGAGTGATGCAGCTAACTCAGCCACCGTTTGGGCTTCAAACAACGTGCGCAAGGGGAGGGTGACAGCAAAAGTCTGTCGAATGCGAGAGATAATCTGTGTGGCCAACAATGAATGCCCGCCCAACTCAAAGAAATTATCGTGGACTCCAATTTGCTTGTGGCCCAGCACCGTCTCCCAAATGTGAGTCAATACTTCCTCGTTTGGGGTGCGTGGGGCGACATAGGTCACTTGTATGATCGTCGTGGGAGTGAGCCTTTGTAAGGCTTGCCGGTCGATCTTACCATTGGGGCTGAGCGGTAAATGTTCCAGCAGTACATATTGCGACGGTACAAGCGCATGTGGAATTCGGGCACTGAGAAAGGTCCGGAGGTCAGGCCCACTTAACGAGGTGTCCGGATGGGTCACCACATAGGCAGTTAGCGCCATTTCCCCTTTCAGGTCGGGATGGCCTAATACGGTACACCCCTGTACTTCCGGACAGGTGTGTAACACGGCGGCGACTTCTTGAGGCTCAACCCGCACCCCCCGGATCTTGACCTGATCGTCGCGTCGCCCAAGGATGTCTACGGTCCCATCTAATCGATACCGTCCGAGATCACCCGTGTAATAGAGCACATCTGATGGATCATCGCGATAGAGGTTTGGTCTAAATCGTGGAGGGATATCATGGCTTGGCATGAGGTAGCCCAGACTGCGGAAGGGCGTTCTAATCACGAGTTCCCCCACCTCGCCGATTCCACACAGGCGACTGTCATCGCCCAGGACAAAAATTTGGGTCTGAGGGAGTGGTCGTCCAATCGGTTGAATACCCTCTTCTCTGTCAGCTGGGATCTGATACCAACTTTTCACTAAGGTGGTTTCCGTCGGCCCATACAAATTCACAAACTGCGCCGTCCCGGGACAGGCTGTTTCCCAACGCTCAAGAAGTTGCGCGGTGAGGGGTTCCCCCGCAAAGAATACCCACCGTAATGTGGGGAGTGGGATAGGAGGGAATTCGAGTGCCAGCCAAAACCTCGCAATGGAAGGGACCAGATGGACCACGGTGATCTGCTCTGCCGCCATCCAGGTGAATTGCTCAATACCATTGGCTTCTTCGAGAGGCAAGCACACGGTGGCCCCACTGGTGAGAGGCAGAAAGAGGTCGCGCAGCATGGCATCAAAAGACACACTAGTGAAGTGCGCCACCCGGTCCTGAGGAGATATTGCAAAGGTCTCTCGCTGCCAAGCTAAAAAGTGTGCTAAAGCCTGATGACTCCCAAGTATTCCTTTCGGCACACCGGTCGTTCCGGAGGTGAAGAACACATACGCTGGCCCTTCCTCAGCAATTGATGGTAAACCGCCTTTCTCCTCATCAGGTACTGGGGACGATGACGTGATGACACCCGTCGAGGGATCAATTACGAGACATAATGGTGGGAGATCTTCGGTGCTTGGGTCTTGGGCGGGATGGTTTCCAATTTCAATGAAGAAGGTGGCCCTGGAACTTTGTCGCATGAGGGTTTGGCGGAAATCCGGGAGCTTTGGATCCAGAGGCATCACGACCCCGCCGGCTAACCACCCGCCCACCATGGCAGTAATCAGGCCGATACTGCGTGCCCCTCGAATGGCAATCACATCCCCTTGGCCTAGGCCCTGTTGCCGTAAGGCCCGCGCACAGGCTTCACTTCGGGAGAGCAAGTCGTCATAGCGTAGTGCCATTGAACCGCGCCGCACCGCCACGTGGTCTGGGGTGCGCATGGCCCAGGCTCGGATACGAGCGGGCACGGAGTCGAATCTTGGAATGTCCAATGACTGGTTGGCATCAGGTAAGATTCCCGAACTCTCTGCCGTCACCAGTGAATAACGCTGAATGGATTGATCTGGCGAGGCCACGATGTGCTCAAGGAGCTGCTGGTATTGCGCGACTAGAGCCTCAATACGTTCGGCCCGAAAGAGCGCCGCGTTATAGACCATAGCCCCGTTCAACTGTTCCTTGTCCTCATTGAGATAAACCGTGAGATCAAATTTTGAGTCCGGGGTTTCTTTGGATATCGAAGTCAGGGTCAGGCCGGGCAGAGTAAATGGGGTAGTTTTGCCCGGAATCATGTTAAAGAAGACTTGAAAGAAGGGAGGGCGATTTAAATCACGTGCTGGCTGTAGGACTTCCACCAATTTCTCAAATGGCACATCTTGATGTGTGTACGCATCCAGACATTTACGCCGAACCTGGTCTAATAACTCTTTGAACGTGGGCTTGTCGGCCAGGTTGGCGCGTATGACCAGGGTGTTAATAAAGAAACCCATGATCGGTTCAATTTCCTGTCTTGTGCGGCCCGCACTGGGAATGCCTACACACACATCGTCTTGCCCCGCTAACCGCTGGAGCAAAATCTGAAAGGCCGCCAATAGGGTCATAAACAAAGTGCCATGTGCTTGCTGGCTTACGACTTTGAGTCCCTCCGTGACGGAAGGGGGTAGGGTGCAATGAACCATGGCTCCCCGAAAGGTCTGGATAACAGGCCGGGGGTAGTCGGTGGGGAGTGATAAGGTTGGGACTGGCGGTTGAAGCTGCTCCCGCCAATACGCCAATTGACGCTCCAGTTGGGCGCCCTGTAAATATTCCCGTTGCCACACCGCATAGTCGGCATATTGAATGGGCAATGCCGGCAACAATGGCGACTGCTCCGCCACTAAGGCTGTATAGGCGGTCGTCAATTCTCGAAAGAACACGCTCATGGACCAACCGTCGGAAATAATATGGTGGAGGGTAAGCCGGAAGATATGCTCCTCCGCTCCCAGATTGAGAATCATGAAGCGAAATAATGGGCCGAGCGTCAAGACAAATGGTTGGTGCGCCTCTTCATTGAGGATGCGATCAACCTCTTGGCTTTGCTCTGCCGCAGTTAATTGTTGGAGGTCGATCATCGAAAGGCTCCACGGGAGCTCGGATTGCATGACTTGCATCGGGACATCCCGTTCCACCACAAAGGTCGTCCGCAAGGCTTCATGGCGTTGAACGAGGAGCTGTAGACTGCCTTCTAAAGCTGGGAGTCGCAGGGCTCCACGCAGGTGAAACGTCGACGACATAAAATAGGCAGAGCTCTCAGGTTCCAGTTGTGCCAAAAACCAGAGTCGTTGTTGGGCGAAAGAAAGAGGAAGAGGGGAGTGGCGAGGTTGTGTAGGAATAGGCGTGGACGAGGAGGTTTGTGCTCCGTTCTTGAGTCGCTGTTGGAGCCAACGCTGCTGGGCATCTGTGCGGACTTGAGAAGACATGTGTTATTTCTATCCAGAAAATTTGATCAAAAACCTAAGACGGTTTCTATAAAAATAAAGAAGAAACAAAAACGGGTTCAATCAATAGGTATCGGTTCTTAAAGAATTAAATTAAAGCGGGGAAAGATTCATTCTATACGAAAATAAATAAAAACTCCTCAATATTCCCCAGGTATTTGCCGTACTAAGGGGTTCCTTTAAAAGCGTAAGTATTGGTGTCTTGTCGGAGAGGGTTAGCGACATCGGTCGCCAACCGGGGAGTGAACTACAGGAGACAGTCACGGTTCGTCAGTGGGTGTGGTCGGAAATGTTAGAAAGCGATTAGCCAAGCATTGGGTCTAGGACTCAATGAGGAATAGTAATGAGGAAATTGGTATTCACGCGCTGATCAAGTTCCGAATCTGTCAGGTGGATCCCAAAACCTTCTAAGTTTTTTGTGAGTGCCTCTTTGTTTAATTGTGAGAGTTTGTCAACTCGTTCCTGGAGTTTTTCTCTCCGAATAGCCGCTTGCACCATCGCCTTGAAATTTTAAGAGTTACTGTGAGGAAGATTCGCTGATTCATCCGTTGGCCAGTCCGGAAAGGCATTGGATAACTGCGTATCAATGGCATTGGCTAATTGGGCAACGGTCGGATTTTCAAATAGGGTGCGGAGTGGGATATCCAGTTCCAACGCATGACGGAGCCTCGAGATCACTCGGGTAGCCAAAAGCGACTGGCCACCTATGTCAAAGAAATGGTCATGAATTCCAATTCTTTCAAGCGCTATTACCTCCTGCCACACTTTCACCAGGAATTCCTCCAGAAGATTTCGTGGAGCTACGTAGGGCGTTCTCTGCGTAAGATCGGTAGCTTCGGGGACTGGTAAAGCCTGCTTGTTCACCTTTCCATTGGGCGTCAATGGCCAAACCTCGAGAAACATAAAGACTTGCGGCAGCATGTATTCCGGAAGTTGCGTCCGAAGATAGGTGCGTAACAGAGAGGCATCGGGAGGTTGGTCTGATGCGGATAGAATATAGGCGACCAACCGGTTGTCTCCAAGGAAATCTTTGTGGGCTAGTACAGCAACATTGTGCACATGTGGATGCTGGCGAAGGCTCGCTTCAACCTCGTTCAACTCAATGCGGAATCCGCGAATTTTGACTTGTTGGTCTTTTCTCCCTATTACATGAAAATTTCCGTTGGGTAAGTGATCGGCCAAATCACCAGTTCGATACATCCGAGCCCCGGGTGTTGAACGAAAGGGGTCAGGGACAAACTTTTCTGCGGTAAGACCAGGCTGATGAAAATACCCACGTACTCGCTCTGATGCTTCTACGTATAGTTCTCCTTTCTGCTGAACCGGAACGGGGTTACCTTTGGAATTAAGGACATAGACTTTTGTGGTCTTTTGCTGATCCAACTTCAAGGGTTGTCGGAAATTATCTCGATGAAGATGGACCCAGGTTGCGCCAGGTGCTTCCGTGGCTGCATAGGTCAGAAAAATGTCTGCATTGAGACTGGCAAAAAAGAGTTCACGAAGCGTGTCGGGAAGAATTTCCCCACTACAACAAACGGAAGTGAGTGAGAAGCAACTCTGTATATCTGGTTGATCAAGTAAGACGCGTAATGAAGATGGAACGAAATGAGAAACCGTCACCGACTCATTAGCAATGAGCTTGATTAAGTATGAAAAGTCTTGTTCGCCGCTAGGTGCTGCAAGAATGGCTGTGCCCCCAGCAAAGAGTGGTGACATGAGTTCCCACAAAAAAGGTGCAAAACTTATTGGACATTTCACTAACATCCGATCTGTTGAGGCAACCTTCAGCGATTGGTCTTGGGCATGGTCCTGTTCTTGATCAGAGTCAGATGGCGGAATATCTTTATGATAGATTTCCATCACCCCTTTAGGTTGGCCGGTGGATCCGGACGTATAGAAAATGACTCGAAGGTTTCCTGTGCGTAGGGCCGTTGCTGGGTTCTGAGAACTCTCACGAGCCAGACTGTTCTTCATGGTGTTGATGCAGATTGGACGAGTATCGCCATTATGAAACATATCAAAATAGCGTTCTTGAGTCAGAATCATGATGGGTTGGCAATCCTCAACCATATAGGTCAACCGATTCCGTGGATACGAAGGTTCAAGAGGAAATAGACAGCCTCCGGATTTGATGACCCCAAGAATGGTCAACACTAAAGAAATTGATCGATCCAAGCACACTCCAACGATCGCCTCAGGTCCAACACCTTGGCCTTGAAGCCAGTGGGATAATTGATTCGCGCCGCGATTTAACTCCTGATAGGTGACATGCCCCCCTTCGATGACTGCAGCAATGGCCTCGGGCATTCGATTGACCTGATCCATAAAATTTTCAAGGGGGTCAAGGCAATCTTGGTCTTCGGGGTGTTTAACGAAGCTTTCACCAGAGAAGACAGGAACGTTGGTCTCGTCTATGTGGCCATTGAAGGATGACGGATCATTTTGGTGAGAAGTCTGTGGCATCGATTATCTCTCTCGATATTCAAATGAGGTGACGATGTTCATTTGTCGATAAGTTGAAAGTATAGTAATGACATGTGATCGAATTCCGGTTACGAAAAACGCCAAGAGAGGTTTTTCAATAGTTCTCTTATGTTTTTTTAAGGAAGTCATTGTAGGGTTGCGACCTTTTCAATGAGAGATGGTGGAAGGGTATATCCCTCACAGTTTAACTCGGCAGCCTCATATCCCAATTTGAGAAGAATATTAAAGTTGTCGACTCCTGTCTGGACGTCTACTAGCCCAAACACTTGTTTCTGATCCGCCACCTTGGCTAAGAGTATACTGGCCAAGACACACCCGGTGATTCTCCAGGGATGGAAACGAGAAAATAATCTGGCGAGGCCTGGAGTAATCTGTTGCATGGCATTGCGTGGCAAATATCTGAGACAGGGTATGACTGTCGGAGATTGCAGGATTCCTCCTTCGGTAAACAGAATATCCTGCTGATTCATGGACCGTTCAATGGCCTTAGCCACCCGAAAACAATGTGGGCCGGAATCATCAACAATGAGGGTTCCGGGTTGCAGGCGTTCAACATCCAGGACATCGGGAACGTTCGTCGCGCCGATGATGAGTCTTGATTCGTAAAAGGCTTTGGGTACGACACCGGTTGATTCAACGAGTCGAATGTTTCCTTGAAAGCCATGAGTGGTTAACACCTCCTGACGAATCGCTTCCAACGCGTCCTTTCGATGATACACATCACAGAGCAAGAGCTCTTGAGGATGCGGCAAGCAGCTCAACATGAGGCGGAGGGATGCGAGGCCAATTGAGCCTAATCCGAGAAAACCCACACATTCCGACCGCATATCCCTTTGACTTACCTCGAGTATTTTCCGAATGGCCAAGACGACCGTCGCGGCGGTTGTTCCATGGCCTGTCGTGATTCTTGGCAAATCGCCCCTTTTATCAATGGCCTGTTGAATGGCATGTCCGTAGTCGGTTGCAGATGGAAGAAGCCCTGTCAGTGAGGCAGTGGTTGCCCCAGCCTGAGAAGCGATTTCCAACCCACGTTGGCTCAATTCAAGCAATTCTTTTTGTTCAGAATAGAGTTCGATGCCGGTTAGAGGAAGCATCAAGGACCCAATACGGCCGATCGAGGTATCCAAAATATGAGTGAGCGTGGGTTGGTTGTGATACCAACCATGGATCACCGCATCTCGTGTCAACCCAGACTCATGAAGATACTGGTCAGGCAAATAATAGAGTGCCACTGAATCGATCGGTGGAATGTTGCCTTCTTCAATGAGCGAACTCAATTGGTGATGCTCCACACGAAATTCCTGAGGAAGATCCTTCAAGAGGTTGGAAATGTGAGGAGGCTCCCCATGTGACCCCCCTGATGAAGGTGATAAATCGTTCACGTGTGTACCCGATTCATGCGGCGTAGATTCAGAATGGGCATCTCGATCCTTGCCTGCTACATCTCCGAGGCAAGTGCGCAAACGAGAAGCAAGCGTTTGAATGTGGGGAAGCTGGAATATCGAATAGTGATTACCCTGAATCGGAAAGACTTCAACTCCGCCTGTAGCCACAGATTTCCAATCCTCCTGAGCTTGTTGCTTGATTGCCGAACTATGTTCACTCGCCTGGAGAAGTTGAAGCCTTCCGGAATACGGCTTGGGGACATACCGTGCAAAAGCGTGATGAAGGGATAAAAAAATCTGCCAAAGCTGTTTCATGTGGGAACGTTCCATGCCAACCGGTAAAATCTTTTGCTGGAGACCAATATCCAAAATGGCTGATAATGTTTCGTCTGGGCTGGAGCTGAGAAATGGAGCTTCCAAGGATAATTGAGCCATTGTAAGACTTTCAC
>JAQBGS010000271.1:0-3020 GCA_032128535.1 Nitrospirota bacterium | reverse complement strand
CAGCCACGGCAAACGGAAAAGTCCGAATCCTATTGCATCGTCATTCCGCCACCCAACGTCACCGGCTCCCTCCATATTGGCCATGCCCTCAATAATACCCTGCAGGATATCCTCATTCGGTGGAAACGCATGCAAGGCATCCAAACTCTCTGGATACCTGGAACCGACCATGCCGGGATCGCGACACAAAATGTCGTGGAGCGCCAACTCAAAGAAGAAGGCCTGTCGCGGGAAGATCTTGGCCGCCAGGCATTTATCGAACGAGTGTGGAAATGGCGGCAACAATCAGGGGACACCATCATTGGGCAACTCAAACAACTAGGAGCCTCCTGCGATTGGGACCGTTTACGGTTTACGATGGACGAAGGGTTGTCTCTTGCTGTCAGAAAAGTGTTCGTTCAACTGTTTGACGAAGGGTTAATCTACAGGGGAGAGCGACTCATCAATTGGTGCCCTCGTTGCCTTACGGCTCTATCCGACATCGAAGTCGAACACGAAGACATCAAAGGCACGCTCTACTACATTCGTTATAACCTTGCTGAGGATCCCGAAGCTTTTCTCACAGTCGCGACCACACGTCCTGAAACCCTATTAGGCGATACCGCCGTCGCAGTTCACCCGGAAGATCCTCGCTATCAGCACTTCATCGGCAAACAAATCAAACTTCCCTTAACCACACGCACGATTCCTATCATAGCCGACCCAATTTTAGTGGATCGAGAATTCGGCACCGGTGCGGTTAAAATTACACCAGCCCATGACTTTAACGATTTCGAAGCCGGAGAACGACATGGATTGAAGCCCCTCACCATTCTTGATTTCAAGGCTCGAATGGATCCATTGGGCCTTAAACATGCCATGGTCAATCAAGCCCTATTGAACACCCTCAGCCTCAAGGCCGTTCAGGACGCCCGCCCCATCGTGATTGAGACATTAAAAGAACAAGATCTTCTGCTCAAAGAAGAAGACCATCCTATGGCCCTGGGGAAATGCTATCGATGCAAAACCGTGGTCGAGCCTTATCTGTCACCACAGTGGTTCGTGAAGACGGGTCCTTTGGCCATTCCCGCTATTGAAGCGGTAGAGACCGGAAACATTCGTATTATTCCCGAAGGGTGGAAGAATAATTATCTGGGCTGGATGCGCAATATTAAGGATTGGTGTATTTCCCGCCAAATCTGGTGGGGGCATCAAATCCCGGCCTGGTACTGTCGCACTTGTAACAAAGATTATTTGCTGGAACCGAGCTCTACCGGTAAAGGAATGTCGGGGGATCAAGGCAAGACTCCCTCCCTTACGATGAGTTGCTTCATCACCTCCGACGCCAAGCCTATCGTGTCAAAAACAGACGCAACCGTCTGTCCGCAATGTGGTGGGTCTGATCTATTCCAAGATCCTGACGTCTTAGACACATGGTTTTCTTCGGCACTGTGGCCGTTTTCCACGCTGGGGTGGCCAGAACAGACGCAAGACTTCAAAACCTTCTATCCCAACGCAACGTTGGTTACCGGCCTGGACATCCTCTTTTTTTGGGTGGCCCGAATGGTCATGATGGGAATCAAGCTGACAGGACAAATCCCCTTCCGCGATGTCTACATCCATGCATTGGTCCGAGATGCCGAAGGACAGAAAATGAGTAAGTCCAAGGGCAACGTCATCGATCCCCTCACCAAAATGAGCCAATACGGAACCGATGCCTTACGATTCACCATGGCCTCCATGGCTTCGCCGGGCCGCGATATGAAATTGGCTGAAGAACGGATTGAAGGCTACCGGAACTTTGTCACCAAGATTTGGAACGCGGCGCGATTCATTCAACTGCATACCCATGGAATAAAAACCTCAGCACCGCCGGAGTCACGACCATTCCCAGACCAATGGATACTCAGTCGCCTCAACCATGCCATTCGGGAAGTCACTCAGGCCTTAGAGAACTACCGGTTTGACCAAGCCACCTCTCACCTCTATCAATTTATCTGGCATGAATATTGTGATTGGTATATTGAATTGGCCAAGCCCAGCCTTCAACAAGACAAGCATCCAGATGGGGCCGCCACGCGTCACACCCTCCTAGAATCGTTCGAAATCATCCAACGTCTGCTCCATCCCGTTATGCCATTCATCACCGAAGAAATTTGGCAATCCTTCCCGCATGAGGGCCAATCCATCATGACCCAACGATTTCCCACAGAGCGGCGAGAATGGACCAATGCCCAAGCTGAACAAGATTTTTCCTTACTCCAAGCGTTTGTCTCGACCACCCGAACCGGTCGCGCTCTATTGAATATTCCAGCCAATCAACCACTCACCATTTTTGGTACGACGACGAACGACGATGAGGCTGCAAGCCTCAACAACCTACAGCCCTATATCGAGTCAATATTGCGATCCACGCTGACTCTGGCTCAAACCACGGACTGGCCTTCAGACCGAATATTGCAGCTGGTGGCTGGAAATCTCACAATCGGGATCCCCGTAGAACCCGATTTGGAATTGAACCAAGTTGTCAAAAAAGTCAAAAAACAGATTGAGTCGAAGCACAAAGAATGCAGCCGGCTTCAAGACCGCGTGGCTTCTCCATCATTCCGAGAAAAAGCCGAGTCTGCAGTCATTCAAGAATCCGAAGACCGAGTGATCAGTCTCGGGGCAGGAACTAGCCTTGCTCACAAGCAGCGAACAACAACTCGCCACCATGTTGACCTAATGAGCGTTAAAACAATTGTGGCGCCTCCGCCACCTTCTCATATTCGAAAAATCGTTCAAGCAGCCTTAGAGGAAGACATTGGGCTTGGAGACCTGACCTCCAACGTCCTTTTTTCCCCAGGTATGTCCGCTCAGGGGCAAATCGTGGCAAAAGAAGCGATGGTTGTGGCTGGTCTGGCGGTCGCCCAGGAAGTGTTCCGCCAAATCGACGGCTCGCTTCAATTGAAATTCCATCAAAGCGATGGAGCCTGGGTGAAAGCCAACACTCAACTCCTCACCATTACCGGGAATGCCCAATCCTTGCTTCAAGGTGAACG
>JAQBGS010000270.1:0-10135 GCA_032128535.1 Nitrospirota bacterium | reverse complement strand
CACCTCAATGCAAATATTGGTATCCAGCCAATGCATTATGGATTGGTCCGTTCTTGAGGTGGACCATTATCGCGCTCAGATAAAAAGTTTTCCTCAAAGGCGCTGGGTTGTTGAAAAAACTCCTCCCATGAAAACGGCGTTGGGGATAAGACCACCTCTTTACCTTGTTTCCGCACATAGACTTGCTTCCCTGTAAACCGACATTCCTTGGGTAGGCGGACGGCTTGACTGCGACCGTTTTGAAAGAGTTTGGCTATAGTCCTTTTTTTCATAAGATTTCCTCCTGCTTTGTCATGGGTATATATCAAATAATATATACCAATAAATAAAAGAGATCAAGGATCTTTGCCGTTTGAAGGGTGGGTTCTCGAACTAGGACTTGAACGTCAGTCGCTTCCTGGATCTGCTCCCCTCCCGGCGAAGATATCGAGGACGATGATTCTTTAGTTAGAGGGAGGGCTAATCCCGAAGTCTGCTGCCGTTGCTTGAAGGGCTCCGACCTGAGTGATTTCTTTGCGGTTATCTTCTGTGCTCGCGGTTCCTATCGCATCTTCTAAAACAACAACTGTAAGGCCCAGTTGGCAGGCATCGACAATAGTCTGCTTGAGACAATCTTGGGTTGCGGGCCCTAACACAAAGACTGTTTTCACATTGAGATCTTCAAGTCGATCAGCGAGACTGCTCCCTTCAAATCCTGACCTGGCATCTTTCTTCGGGTCCGTTCCTTTTGAAATGACCATCATGCCTGGGGGCATGACCAAATCCGAATGAAATTGCGCGCCACGCGATCCTTGGACGCAATGGGTGGGATATGGCCCGCCCTGCTCGGTAAACGAACAATGATTCGGTGAATGCCAATCTCGGGTGGCGAGTATTGGCCATCCCTGTCGGCTGAAATGTTTGATGTAGGCGTTGATGACCGGTATGAGATTGCCGCCTTCAGGCATGCCCATTGCCCCGCCTGGAAAGAAATCATTTTGGGGATCGACAAGGAGAAGGGCTGACTGTCGGTCAGGTTGGGGAATTGAGGATAGAGGGGATGGACAGGATTCAGAGTCCTTGGAGAGTTTCATGATGCTTAGGCGACAATTTCGGTTCCGATGCCTTTGTCCGTGAATATTTCGAGTAGGATGGCATGCGGCACACGCCCATCAATGATATGGGCTTTTTGTACCCCACCTTGTAGGGCCGATAAGCAGGCATGGACTTTGGGGAGCATGCCTTCGTTAATGATGTGTTTCTTCACCATGCGCGCCATATCTTTCTGGGACAATGTGGAAACATGGTTTCCATTGGCATTCCGGATGCCTTTCACATCACTCAACATCAACAGTTTCTCAGCTTGAAGCGCGGCGGCTAAACTTCCTGCGACCATGTCGGCATTGATGTTATGGGTTGTCCCTTTTGCGTCAACTCCAATGGGAGCAATCACAGGAATAAAATCGGCATTTTGCAGCGTCAGCAATAATTCACTATTCACGTGACTGACTTCGCCGACGAGGCCATAGTTTTCTGTTTTGAGTGTTTCAGTTGACCCACTATAGCGATGGTGGAGGCTTTTCGGGTTAAAGGACTTGGTGGTAAATAACCCCCCGTCTTTTCCTGTGAGGCCCACGGCTTTTCCACCATGCTGATTCAGCAGGGCCACAATTTCTTTATTGATCTTCCCGCCTAGCACCATTTCCACGACTTCCATGGTGGGTTCGTCGGTGACTCGAATGCCATGAATGAATTTGGCTTCAATGCCCAGGGTGTCGAGCATCTTGTTGATTTGCGGGCCGCCTCCATGGACGATAATGGGATTGAGCCCCACATATTTCAACAGGACGACATCTTCCGCAAATCCTTCTTTCAGTTCCTCGTCAATCATGGCATGGCCGCCGTATTTAATGACGACGGTCTTTCCCGCAAAATTCCGAATATAGGGAAGCGCTTCGATCAGGATATCGGCTTTTTTGATGAGTTTGTTCATGAGTTGGGTACGATGATGATGGGTTATAAAATGAATCGGCTGAGATCTTGGTCTTTCACAATATTTTGTAATTGATCTTTGACGTATTGGGCATTGATAGTCACGCTTTTCTCCGGAAGATCTTGGGCTTGGAAGGATACGTCTTCCAATAAGCGTTCCACAATCGTAAAGAGGCGTCGGGCACCGATATTTTCCGTACGGTCATTCACCTCCACTGCGGTGGCTGCAATTTCTTCAATACCATCAGGTGTAAAGTCCAGTGAGATGCCTTCGGTTCCTAGAAGAGCCTGATATTGCTTGATCAGGGCATTCTTGGGTTCCGTGAGGATCCGGATGAGATCTTCTTTGGTAAGGGGTTCCAGTTCGACGCGTATAGGAAACCGGCCTTGTAATTCTGGGATCAGGTCTGAAGGTTTGGCCACGTGAAATGCGCCCGCCGCGATGAACAAAATGTGATCGGTTTTGACGAGTCCATGTTTCGTATTGACGGTGCACCCTTCCACAATCGGCAACAAATCACGTTGGACGCCCTCTCGAGAAATGTCCGGACCGTGGTGTTTCTCTTTGCCAGCAATTTTATCAATTTCATCCAGAAACACGATGCCGGATTGTTCAGTGCGCGAGATCGCTTCCTTGGTGACCTCCTCCATGTCGATGAGTTTTTGCGCTTCTTCATGCGCCAAAAATTTGAGGGCTTCTGAAACCTTCATGCGCCGGTCTTTTTTCTTCCCAGGCATCATCCCGCCAAGCATTTCTCGAAGGTTGTGTTCCATGTCTTCCATGCCGCCGATATTGGAGATGATCCCGACCGGCAACCCCCCACGTTCTTTGGTTTCAATCTCCACCATGCGATGATCGAGTTTGCCTTCTTCTAATTGCTTCAGAAGTTTGGAGCGTGTCGATTCTTGAGGGTCGTGTTTTTTAGGCGAAGTTGTGTCAGCTGTTTCCTCATCATTCTCAGCGCCAGGCTCAACGGGTGAGGCCGTCGGGGAGGGAGGGAGTAGAATATCCAGTACGCGTTCTTTGGCCATCTCTTCGGCTTTGTGTTGCACTGTTTCGAGATAGGCCGTTTTCACTTGGTTGATGGAAATATCCGTCAGATCTCGGATGATCGATTCCACATCTCGTCCCACGTAACCCACTTCCGTAAATTTTGACGCCTCAACTTTAATGAAGGGGGCATCAGCTAGTTTAGAGACGCGACGAGACACCTCTGTTTTGCCGACTCCTGTGGGGCCGATCATGATAATATTTTTTGGCACAATTTCTTCACGAAGTTCGGGGTCGAGCTGTTGGCGGCGCCACCGACTGCGTAGCGCGATTGCGACCATCCGTTTGGCATCTTTTTGTCCAATGACATAGCGGTCAAGCTCCTCCACGATTTGGCGCGGTGTCATCGAATCGAGCTTTGGGGTCGAAGGGGATGGTTTCTGTTCCATATGTTATGTCGGTAACTCCTCAATGACAATATTATGGTTGGTGTAAATATCGATGCTCCCGGCGATTTGCATGCTTTGCTCGACAATTTGCTTGGGTGCCAGGTCTGTTTGAGCCAACAGAGCTCGGGCGGCAGCTAACGCGTAGGACCCTCCCGAGCCAATAGCTAAAATACCATCTTCAGGTTCAATGACATCTCCTGTGCCGGAAATAATAAAGGACTGTTCATGGTTGGCAACAGCGAGTAGCGCCTCTAGGCGTCGAAGGACGCGGTCCGTTCGCCAGTCTTTGGCGAGTTCGACGGCTGCACGGGTGAGTTGCCCACGATATTCTTCTAATTTGGCCTCGAACTTTTCAAACAGGGTAAAGGCATCGGCGGTAGCCCCGGCAAATCCTGCCAGGACTTGGCCTTGATGCATCGTGCGAAGTTTTCGGGCATTGCTTTTCATAATGGTGGTGCCGACGGTCACTTGTCCGTCTGAACCCATGGCCACGATTGGGCCCTTCCGCACACAGAGAATGGTGGTGGAACGAATGATCATGGTGTCAGGTTGTCTCCTTCTGATGTGAGGTGAGGGAAGCACCTGATCGTGGATGTGCGCGATCATACACCGACATCAGTTGATCGGTCGCTACGTGTGTATATTTTTGTGTGGTGGCTAGAGAGGCATGGCCTAATAACTCTTGGATAGCTCGCAAGTCGGCTCCTTCATCCAGTAAATGGGTCGCAAAAGAATGGCGCAGGGTATGTGGGGTCACTGTTTTCGGGAATCGGTCTGCCGTGTGTTGTTTGAGGACGCGTTCAACGCTCCGCGTGGTGAGGCGCCCACCCCGCATGTTTAAAAAGAGTGCCTGTGACCCTGAACGAGGAGGCCGTTCATGGCTGGCTTTCTTCCCTTTGGGTTTTTCCCTGGGAGTCAATTGGCGTTGGTAGTCGAGTATGGCTTCTGCGGCGACTGTCCCAATCGGGACTCTGCGTTCTTTTTTCCCCTTCCCGCGCAATCGAATGAATTGAGTCTCAAGATCCATGTCGTCCCAATTTAATCCGACTAATTCCGACACTCTGGCCCCACTTGAATACAGCGTTTCCAGCATAGCCTGATTTCTGGCTTGGATCCATGTTTGGGGGGGAGGGGAATCCAACAGCGTGGCGGCTTCGTCTTTGGTCAGGACGGTTGGGAGGTGTGTCCCAAGTCGTGGTGATCGAACGGCTGCGGCGGGATTGTGTGTGATGCGGCCCTCTTCCAGCGCATATCGAAAGAAACTTTTGAGACAGGCCAATTTTCGAGCAAGAGTGGTTTTTTTCAGCCCTTGATCACTCAAGTGTTTCAAGTAGGATCGGACATGCAACGTATGGATAGCATCGATTTGCGGGTCGGCATTCGTCTGAAAAAATTTCTCTTGAATGTGTGCCAAAAACTGTTGAAGGTCAGACTGGTAATTGCGATGGGTTTCTTCCGACGCCCCTCGTTCCAATTGCAAGTAGAGTAGAAAAGCTCGAATGGCGTCATTCATCGTGAAAGTCCGGATTGCGCCGTCCATGATTGGAATTCGGAAATCGCTCGTTCTTGAATAGCTTGCCGTTTCTTTTGTTTGTCTCGAATAGGCGTATCGAGAGGCGGAAACAGGCCAAAATTGGTGTTGATGGGTTGGAAATATTTCGGCTCACAGGTTGTGATGTAGTGGAGCAGGGCTCCATGTGCGGTTGTTGGCGGTGGCGTCAAGAGATCCTGCCCTGCTAACAAGCGAGCGGCATTTATCCCAGCCAGGCCTCCGCTGGCCGCTGCCTCGACGTAGCCTTCAACTCCAACTAATTGCCCGGCAAAAAAGATGTTGGATTGTTTCTTTAATTGCAGCGTGTCTTTCAAGAGTATTGGCACATTAATGAAGGTGTTGCGATGAATACTCCCACAACGAAGAAATTCGGCCTCTTCCAATCCGGGTATCATGCGAAATATTCTTTTTTGTTCCGGGTAGGTGAGCTTGGTTTGGAAGCCGACCAGGTTGTAACAGGAGCCATGATGGTTTTCTGCTCGTAATTGTAACACGGCAAACGGCCGAGTCCCGGTTTTGGGATCAATCAGCCCGACGGGTTTCATGGGCCCAAAGGCCAGGGTTTGTCGCCCACGATCGGCCATCACCTCGATGGGCAAGCATCCTTCAAAATATGGGATGTTTTCAAATGACTTGGGTTGGACACGATCGGCCTTGACAAGGGCGTCGTAGAATTGGTTGTAGGTTTCTTCGTCCATGGGGCAGTTCAGATAATCCGCGGTGCCTTTATCATAACGTGAGGCCCGAAAGATTCGGTCCATATTCAGTGAGTCGGTATCGACAATCGGGGAAATAGCATCAAAGAAATACAGATTTTTTGATCGCGTGAGCTGGGTGATGGCTTCAGAGAGTTTGGGCGAAGTTAACGGGCCCGTCGCAATAATGCATACCCCATCTTCAGGAATGTCATGAATTTCTTCACGTAGGATTCGTACATTGGGATGTTCAGTCAGCGCCTGCGTGATTTTTTGAGCAAATTGGTCGCGATCAACCGCGAGCGCGGCCCCTGCTGGAACGGCGACGTCATCAGCGACTTTGATGATCAACGAACCGAGTTGTCGCATTTCCTGTTTGAGAATGCCAGGTGCACTCTGGGGATCGTTCGAGCCTAAGGAATTGGAGCAGACAATTTCGGCGAGTTGCTCGGTCTTATGCGCGGCTGTTTCTGTTTTGGGCCGCATTTCATAGAGGGTAACCTTGGCACCCTGGTTGGCGGCGTGCCATGCGGCTTCGGAGCCGGCGAGTCCACCTCCGATAATGATGACGTCTTGACGCATGGGTGTAGACTCGTGATTAAAAATTGAAGCAACTCGAAGAAAGCGGTTGGATTCTAAAAATGGCGAAAAAAGGTGTCAACCTTCACATGAGACACACAAGCCCGTCAAGGCTTGCAGGACGCGTTCATGACAGTCTTTCGTCGTGGCCAAGACGCCGTGCAGATTACGAACTTCATTCGTCCCATAGTGAATAGGGTTTCCATGGATGTCTGTAAAGCAACCTCCCGCGCCTCGCAATATGGCCTCTGGAGCACAGGCATCCCAGGATTTGGTATAGGGCCCTGGTTCCATATACAAATCAGCTCCACCGTTGGCAATGAATCCAATCTTCAGTCCTACGCTTCCCATGGGGTGTTCCTCTTGAATATTGAGGGTGTGTTTGACACCTGAGAGCCGCGGAGATCGATGCGATCGAGAAGCGACGAGGGCTAGGGCGGTAGGGTCCTTGGCCTGTGTGGCCTTCAAAGGATGGCTCGCTCCCTGATGCTCCATCCAAGCCTCTCGGTCAGAAATGCCAGCAAATAATTGGTCTTCAGTTGGCTGATACACCACTCCGCATTGGGATTTGCCACCAACAGTTAAGCCAATCATGATGGAGAATTCTCCATTGCGGGCAATAAATTCTTTGGTTCCATCCAAAGGATCGACATACCAAATTCTTCCTGTTTGCTGAGGACCCGTGGGCAGGGGACTTTCTTCAGCGACAATTCCATCTTCGGGAAAATGAGCGGCAAGCCCTTCAACGATAAGGGTATTGGCCAGTTGATCAGCTTCGGTAACCGGATCATTGGTTCCTTTATAGGAGACCGAAAATTCTTGTTTGTAGATGTTCATGATGATTTCCCCCGCCTTCCTGGCTAGGCTTGAGGCAATCTCGAGTTCCCGAGTCCAATTTGTCATGCTCTATCTTCACGAAAGGTTGAAAGAGTTCCTTCTGCCAGGTTGATATGAGAGAATGAAGGACGTAATGTCCAGGGTGTGGCCAGCTTGTTACCTGTGGGTGTTGGAATGCTACGCATTGCCGTTTTCATAGCTTTGTTACTCATTATTCTGGTGGCGGTGTATTTCCCCAGGTTTCGCCGAACGTTAGGTGTGACGATTGTCGTATTGTTCGGGGCAATTGGTGTCATTATTTGGCAGGATACAGAGGAACGAGGTCAGGAGTTTGAAAGGATTTCGTTGGAACAGGCCCAACTCTTACAAATGCGGGCTCGCCCAGGGTTGAATGGGCGGTCGTTTGTGGTAGAGGGCCGAGTTCAAAATCTTGACACCAACTATACCATACTATCCTTGCAGCTTCAGGCTACCGTGAAAGATTGTGTTCTAGAAAAGTGTGAAATTGTTGGGCAGGGGCAGGTGACTCTTCCAGTGGAGGTTCCCTCGACTCAATCGAGAGATTTTTCTGTGACGATACCGTTCTCTGTGATTCCTGAGATCAAGGGCGAGCCAGCTTGGGAATACGAAATCGTGAAAATCAGGGCTCGGTAAACTCAGACCCTTGAACGAATTGACAATATTTACAAGGGCTTTCTATACTTGACCTTACTCCTGGGCTTTATCCCTAATGTGTAGGCACAAAGACTCATCAATTCCTTCTCGAAAAGTCTAAGATTCTGGGTAGCTGGGTCTTTTTCAGCATTGAGAATTGCTCGCAACCCCATTACCATAGATTGTTTGAATTGAACGGAAGGGTGTTTTGTGCAAATTTCTGAAGAATGGAGATCATGAGTACGATGACAACATCATATAAGGTCATGCCCGGACCCGAACACTTTTTACCACCTTCGGCGTCGTCGATGGGTATCCGATTGCCTGATCCGGGGCAAGCTCATATTCACGGCACGATTGTTCCCGAAGAAGAGGCCATGGAGCAGGCGGCCAGACAATTTTTGGCAGCGAAGGTTCCAACTGTTTTCCCAGGCCCATTGGTATTATGGGCGTGGAACGAGAAAGCAGCCAAAAAAGCCAAAGCCGTCCGTCATCTGTATGAAACGATTAAGGAATGTGTAGATCCCAAGCTTCAGCAAGCCATGCTCATTCCCATGCCGGACTATCGTCCTAAATACCCCAAAATCAATCCAGAAATTGAAATCAACCCCAATCACCCCAATCTGACCATTTGGCACAATAAAATAGATGCCTGTATGTTTGTGGGAGTGCATTGTCATCAGGCCAATCTCTCCCTGAAAATCATTCGAGGGGGGACGAACTGTTATACCATAGCCATGTGTGCCCAAGCGGGCCACGAGGATGCCATGCTTTCGTTTCGTGATGCCACAGCCGAAAAGATAGGCAGACTAGCTGATTGGGTTAAAAAATTGAAGGGATCTGTGCCTCCGCCTGAAGAATAAGATCAAGCATTTTAGTGTATAGTATTTCAATGGCGTTAATATTTGGATTATTCAATAATAAAATTGAAGAATTGAGCATCATAATAGTAAATCTGCAATCCACCTGAAGCGCTTACAAGGAGGTCTTGACATGGCCACTCAAGCTTCGTTCATAGGACAAAAGAATAAAAAAGATCAGGTCTACACTGATCCTTGGAAAATGATGTTTGAGGCGGAAAGAACGCCGTCGTTTTTTACGGGCAGTGAAGTCATTAAAGAAGCAGTACGTCGAGCTTCCTGTGACATGATGGTCGCGTATCCCATTACACCTCAAAGTGAAGCGGCTGCCTTATGCGGGGAACTCTTTGCCGAAGGCTACATCGGTGATTACTTCCGAGGCGAGAGCGAGTTTGCGGTTATGTCGCAATGTGCGGGGGCGGCTTTTGGTGGCGCCAGGGTCTTTACCACCACGGCGGGACCCGGGACGATGCGGGCCATGGAAAACTTCCCAATGTGGGCTGGAGCCCGGTTGCCTATTCAGATGATTGTGACTTGCCGAGGCATCAACTCACCGCTTTCCATCCAACCGGACACCTTAGAAATTTCCTACCTTATGCAAACTGGAATGCTGGTGTGGCATGCAGAAACGGCTCAAGATTTCTATGACTGGATCCTCATGGGGTATATGGTATCGGAGGAACCTGATGTTCATCTGCCGCTGGCCTTATGCTGCGATGGATTTTTTGTGACCCATACCAAAGATATGGTTGATCTAACCCCAACAGAGATGTGCTTGCCACCGTATGACCCCTATCGTTCACCGGTTCCGTGTATGGATATGGAATGTCCTCCGGTTCGCATGATGCGAGATCCATTTGTGATGAAAAGCAACTATATTAGTTATGCCACTCATGCAAGCTGGCAGCAAGAGGTGTGGGCCGCCGTTGAGCGATCGAGGAAACACACCATTCGTTGGATGAATGGATTGATTGAAACCGAAAATACGGACGCAGACGTTATTATCGTGGCCTCGGGCACAGCGGTTTCGCAAAGCCGAGAAGCGATTGCGATATTAGAAGATGAAGGCGTTAATGTTGGGCTCGTGAAGGTCAAGACCTTGCGTCCATGGCCTGGTGAGGAAATTAGGGAAGCGACCAAGAATGCAAAGCATATTATTATTCCAGAGTTCAACGTAACAGGATGGCTAGCTCGTGAAGTGAGTGCCACTATTCCGAATAATGAACGGGTTCATCATGGGCCCCATGTGTGTGGTGGAATGACCATGCCGCCTGAAATTATTGCATCGGAGATCAAAACCGTGTTGGGGATGAAAGTCCCTGCGTTGGCTGGAAGAGGCTGACACAATAAAAGCATTCTGTGAGAGTATCTGACTCTTGAACAGATCACAAAAACAAGGAGAAGCACATGAGTAAAGAACGAATAAAGATTGCAGAAGAGTTGTATGACATTATGCCTGCTGAGTACCAAGATTTGGTTAAGCGAGCAACGTACGGGAATGAGCAACGAGGATGGAAAGATATTGGTAACGCGAAGGAACTCATCGA
>JAQBGS010000269.1:0-2736 GCA_032128535.1 Nitrospirota bacterium | reverse complement strand
ACCGCAATCATCATATCAGCTTGTCCATGGCGAATACACTGCATGGCTTGTCCGATGGCGTGAATACTTGAGGAACAGGCGGTGGATACTGTCAAATTAGGTCCTTTGGCTCCAATCGCCAAAGCAATAATGCCCGAAGCGGAGTTGAGGGTGATGGTTGGAATAAAGTTGGGATGCACCCGATGGGGTTTATGAAATTCATACAAATTGGTCAATTCCCGTTCACCCATCATCATCCCGCCCATGCCCACTCCTGCCATGACCCCTAGGCGCTCTGCTCGTTCATACTCTAAGCATAAACCACTATCCTGAATGGCCTCCCTCGTGGCCATCAAGGCCATTTGGGCGTACCGGTCGACCCGAGAAGAAAACTTGTCCTCACTAGGGTCAGGCGGTTGAAATTGAGGAATTTGTCCGGCTATTCGTGAGCGGTAGTCTTCCATGGAAAAATCGCCAAAAGACTGGATAGTCGAAATACCAGATTGTCCACGAAGGGCGGCCTTCCAAAATGGAGCAATCCCAATTCCTATAGGGGAAACGACCCCCATGCCTGTAATCACCACGCGTGCTGCCATAGGTCTCCAAAAGACAAAAGCTGTAACCTAGCAAAATAGTAACAAAATGGGCAGAGGGAATTCAGGGTAATTGCAACATTTTCATGAATAAATCTAATGTATTTATTTATGTATTTTTGTAGACTACTCCACGATCTCAATATTCCCCGGGTTCAGGACAGAGTCCTGATAGTCTGGGTAATTTTCTATGGCGGGAAAGAAATGGGCAAATTTTATAACTTTTTGTGAAAATCTGATGAACCATGGACTCTTTGGGAGCGACCAACTGAGCAAAACAAGGAAATCGAATATCGCGTTAATCACCGAACAGAGAATCTTTTTAAGCGATTCTTGAAGATCTATTTTGGTTACATTTTTTCAGAATAGAGGAATCAAAATCACAAAAATAGGAGAAAACGCAATGCCTAAATTTCCCATCCCCCTCAACCTTATCTGGTGGGTGCGCTCATCGGAATCTAAGGCTGTTGAGCAGAGGCAACGAACCGTGAGCCGACTCATGCTTGGATTCGCCATCGCAATTGCGCTCATCACGATGCCTGGGCTGCTTGGGTCATCACCGATTGCCGAAGCAGCAAGCTGCGGCGCGAATAACCAGCGTCCATGCAATATTTTTGAGCGGATACCTTCGTGCAACTCGGGACTTTACGAGGATTTCAAAAAAGGGTTGTGTCTCCGCAAGGCAGTTCCCGGGCGAGATTGTGGACAAAAAAACCAGCGGGCTTGTAAAGTTTGGGAGCGCATTCCCTCATGCAATGCAGGCCTTGTGGAAGATTTAAAGCGAGGCTGGTGTGTCGCGAAGGCGATTCCCGGCAAGGATTGTGGCAACGCGAATCAACGTCCTTGCACGATTGTGGAGCGGATCCCATCTTGCAACGACAACCTCAAGGAGGATTTCGCAAAAGGCATATGCGTCGCTGTGCCCTGCGGGAAAAAATATGGGCGACCTTGCACGATTGTAGAGCGCATTCCATCTTGCGACAAGGACTTAGTAGAGGATTTTCTCAAAGGGAAATGCGTGCCGAGCGCGGATGCTGAGCGCCACCGCATTGCAGAGGAAAAATTAAAGAAGATTGGTGGGTTTGTCCTCTCAAAAGTCGGCTTTGCAACCAATGTCGCGAATAATCCGCAAGTTCGGAATAGTTTGAATGGTGAAGACAAGACCGCGGTTGCGCGCGTGGTGAACGGGTCGGGGGTTGGCGAAAAGCAGATGCCGGATGGCTATTTATTACGAACGCTTTCTATTGGGGCGACGGCGGGTGGCAAGTTCTTGTTTGTCGGCACGTCGGGCGGCGCCGGAGCTGCGATCGACCTCAAGGGCCAGCGGCCCGCCTATGCCTATGCGACTGGCGACTACAGCTTTGGACCAGGTCTCGCAGCCGGGGGGGGATCGATGTGGGTTTCTGGGTCTGCCAGAATAATAAAATCGGTGGGGACTCATGGGGTGTCGAGTTTGGAGTAGATGATATCGCTTTGGCCCTTGCCAAGAAGGTTAATCCCAAGGGAGGGCCCTCACTCGGGATTGGTCTCTGGTTTAATTATGACAATGTGTTTCAAGGTTTTACGATTACGCCGGGTTTTGGAATCGGTGCCGACTTTGGGGGCGTGGTCAAGGCAGCGACGGCCGTCGAAGATGATCCTTCCGTCGAATGCGATGGCCGTCCGAAGGCAGTTTCGAGCCGCCTTCCCAACGCGGCTATTCCGAAGCCAAGTCCGAACCTCGGTCCGAAAACGTTTATTCAGAAGATCGATTATGGTGGGGGCTTTCTCAACCATCAGAAGGTAGTGAATAAAGCACCGCGGCCAGACTTGGTCAGGATTTGTTTAGAAAACTACACAGGGCAGCCAAAGGCGATCACTCATGCGGTTCGTGGCATCAACCCGTTAACCGCACCGTCAAACGGGAGCCGCAGTTGCGCCAATTTTAGTGCCAAATTGCGTCTGCATTTTAGCTTTGTTGATCGCGGGATGGTCAAGAAACGAGACGTGATGAGTCTTAGCCATTACGCTGGAGATATTGTCGTTTTCGAATGGCTTCGGGACTATTGACTGGAGACGGTGGCAGGGTAAAGGTTGTAAAGCCGGATGACTTAGACGTTGAATTTGAAATGACAAACATCGCCATCTTTCACGACATATTCTTTGCCTTCGGAGCGGATAAGCC
>JAQBGS010000268.1:0-2601 GCA_032128535.1 Nitrospirota bacterium | reverse complement strand
GGGATGCCAGGGCCGTTGTCCGTGATGGATAAGAGTATATGGTTAGGCGGATCTTGGCAGATGGCCACGGTGATACGGCCGTTTTCCGGCGTAAATTTATGGGCATTGTGTACCAGGTTCGTCACGATTTGGTGGAGGCGGTCTGGATCTCCCCAGATTGTGACATCCTCGCCCGTAGTTTCCAGCACCAACTCTTGGTTTTTCGTTTGGGTCAGAGGCATGAATTCTTGGGTGATGTCGGCCAAGAGGCTTGGAAGGGACACCGATTGATGGGCGAGTCGAACCGTGCCGGCCTCAATACGGGAGAGATCTAGGAGGTCGCCAATCATTCGAGTCAACCGATTGGCATTGGCGCTGATGCGGGTGAGGTACAGATGTTGGCGTTCTGCCAGGGGACCCACCATGCCATGCAGCATATTTTCCGTGAAGCCTTTGATGGAGGTGAGCGGGGTGCGTAGCTCATGAGAGCAATGAGAAAGAAATTGAGATTTCATCCGGTCGAGTTCCTTGAGCCGCGTATTGGCGGTTTCCAGCTCCTGGTTGGCTTGCTGCAATTCGGTCGTACGCTCTTGGACTTTCGTTTCCAATCCGATATTCAGTGCTTCAATTTCGTCATACGCAAGGGCCGTATCCAGGGCAATGGCCAGTTGCTTCGCGATCGTGGACAGTAAATTCTGTTCTGGAACAGCAATTGATTTGCCCTGGGGGTTTCCTGCTACCAGCACACCCAACGGCTGATTTTGACTCACTAAGGTCAGGACAATCCCACTGTGGAGTTGCCCCTCGGTCAGGAGCCGACGGGTTGTGGGGTGAGCGTGCTCTAATATCTGTTGGACATCTTCAATGATAGTCGGTTGGGAGCTTTGGAGTGTGGTGTAGAGGAGATCATTGGGGGTGGCGGAAATCGTGAGGTCTTGCAGATCGGCTTCCCAGGCATTCGGCCCACCATGCGCGTAAATTTGGTTGAACTGTTGGTGCTCTTGATTCCATAACGCGATCCAGGCCTGCTCAAAATGAAGTGAGCCTACGATGGCCTGGAGGCCCGCCTGGATAATGTGCTTCTGATTGAGTGTAGAACTGATTTGAAGGGTGAGTTCATGAAGCATGGTCAATTCATCGATATGCTGCCGGACGTCGACCAGACTTTGTTCTTGCTGGAGATAGGCACTTCTGAGTTCTTCGTGCTGCTGCTCCGCCGAGGCCAATTGTTCTTGAATAATGTTGCCCCGTTCCTGGAGTTCCTTTCGATCGGTCCAGATTCGTCCAGTTAATGGCACGATGAATAGCGGTAAGAGGGACAGTCCTGCATGGCCCCACCATGGATAGTGCGGGGCAAGTGTCATGGTCAGGCCGAGCGTCACAAGGCTGAGGGCGGTTCCCACGAATATCCAGACCCAGAGGGACGAGGATTGAGGGCTCCACCTGAAGGTCCATTCGCAATAGGGAGCCCCTTCTGCGATGCAACACGAATCTTGGATGGTGGCGGGTTGTTGCCCAAACATGCCAGCCGGGACTTGGGAGATCGTGGCCTTGGTGGTATGGCAGACCCGCTCGGCACATCCTCGGAGATAGGGGCCAAATTGCGCTGAGGCCGATTCCGAAAATTGCATGCGCATGACGGCGTGGCCGTTGGTTACAGAGACGACTTCAGGCTTGAGCGAGCCCTTGGTAAATTTCTCGACGAAGTAAGGAAACATCCGATAAATTTGGATAATCGAAAAAGGGCGTCCGAGAATTTGCACAATAGGGGACAAAAATTTTTCCCGCCCCATATTGAAATGGTAATGAGGCTCTTCGGAGAGTTGAATCGAAAATTCCGCCAAAAACATGACAAATTCGTACGAATAGCTATTCCATGGGTTTTTCAAAAAATCAACCGTCACATGATAGGTTCGGTCGGGGATACGCTCATTCAATAGCACCACGAGTTTCTCTAAGGCGGCCTGCGCTGCTTCGATTCCATGCTTGCGCGTGACGAGAGTTTCCAAATATTCCAAGTTGGCGCGTACGGTGATTCCGCTCACATCCTGAATGGTCCTCCCCTGGAGGTCTCGCCCAAATGGGCGAAACTCCATAAGAGGGCGTTCCAGAATGCGATGTGTTTTGGGCAGCAGAGTCATGACGCTCCTTGTGTGGAAAGCCCTAATAAGGAGACTGTAAAGGAAACGGTGAAAAGGGTGAAGGGGGTGCGAAGAAATTCTAGGTAGAGAAATTAAAAGTTCACTCTAAAGGACAAGGCCCCTACGTGCAGGGTGGTGTCCCATTCCCCATTTAAGAGGGGTTGTCTATTGTTGCTGATGCCTCGCGTTTGATACAGCAAGATCTGATAGGCCAGATCAAGTCCCATGGCCTTGGCCCCAAGGCTGTCGCATGGGAGTACACCCAAAAATTTTGCAGGGGCGTGGCACATAAAGCCTACGCCCGCTGAGAATGCATTAAAGTCGGCATCTGGGTTTGATGGATTAAAGTCTCGACTGGGAACAGGAGTTTCGGAACGAAGATATCCTGTTCTGAACGAGACATCCCATTTTGGCAGGGCAGGAGGGGAGAGGACTTTAAATTCAGTTCCTACCATGAAAATCCAGGCATCTCCGTAGTTGC
>JAQBGS010000267.1:0-7240 GCA_032128535.1 Nitrospirota bacterium | reverse complement strand
GGCAGCCATTTTTCAAGGGCAAGAGGGATGCGCTCAAACTTTTTCCCCGAATGCTTAAGAAACGGAAGGAAGTGCAAGCAAAGAGAAGGGTAACAAATGCCTATTTGCAAAAACAGTTTTTGCCAATTTGGAGTAAAGAGCTTGTTAGCCAAAAGATTCGCCAATTTATTTTTGGGTGAATTAATTTTCAATGACTACTTTATCCACCTTATCTAATCAATTTCTGTGATGGTTGGTTGGTCATATTTATAATGAAGGTTGCCCTTGTTCATGATTGGCTTACGGGAATGCGGGGAGGGGAGCGGTGTTTGGAAGCCTTGTGTGAACTCTTTCCTAATGCACCGATTTATACCCTGGTGCATGTGAAGGGCAGCGTTTCCGAAGCCATTGAACGGCATACCATTGTTTCGAGTTATCTGAATTCTCTATCGTTTGTCAAAAAATGGTATCGCTACTTTCTTCCTTTTTTCCCCTCTGCTATCCAATCTTTTGAATTTAATGATTTCGATTTAATTTTGAGTTCCAGCCATTGTGTGGCCAAGGGAATACGAGTTCCTGAAGGGACTTGCCACATCTCTTATGTTCATGCACCTATGCGGTATATTTGGGATGCTCATGAACAATATTTTGGGAAGAGACCATTTTGTAGTTTGGGGAAAGTTGGCATGGCAATTTTCCGAAAACGTCTTAAGCAGTGGGATGTGAAATCCAATGCTCATGTGCATGGGTTTATTGCCAATTCTTCTAATGTTGCAGAACGCATTAAGCGTTATTATGCGCGTGAGGCTTCGGTTGTTTATCCACCAGTAGAATGGCACGCGTTTAAGGCCTCTGATTGTGACGAGGGCTTTTATCTGATGGTGACGGCCTTTGCGCCTTATAAGCGGGTGGATTTGGCTATTCAGGCTGCGAATAGATTGAAGATATCATTGAAGATTATTGGGAAGGGGCAGGAGGAAAAATATTTAAGGGTACTTGCCGGTCCCACGGTGGAGTTTTTAGGTTGGCAATGTGATGAACGTGTTCGAGAGCTATACAGTCAATGCCGTGCTATTCTCTTCCCTGGTGAGGAAGATTTTGGTATCGTGCCGTTAGAAGCCATGGCGAGTGGAAAGCCAGTTATTGCTTATGGAAAAGGAGGAGTTCTAGAGACAGTTATTCCTTTAAATCCACCTGTCCCAATTGATGGTGCAGGTTCTCCATCGGGTGTCTTTTTTTATCAACAAACAGTTGATGCGCTTAGTGAGGGGATTCAGTTGTTTGAAAAACGAAGAAGCGAATTCGAGCCTCAGTCTATTCGGGCTCATGTTGAAGCGTTTGACCGAGAACATTTCAAGGAGCGAATGAAGCAGGTGATAATGACGTATTATGAACAGTATCGTCAGTCCCACTCATGTTAAAACGCCATTCTGGATTCTTCAAAAATCTTCTCTTTCTTTCTGATCTTCTCCTTATCAGTGGCTGCTGGCTTGCGGCCTATTTTATTCGTTTTTCCGCTCCTATCTTCCCAGTGACAAAGGGTATTCCCCCAATTGAACCGTATCTCTGGCTACTGTTCCCCATTCTTTTTGTGTGGGGGATCTGTTTCGCGTCGTTGAATTTATACCGTCCGCGCCGAATGGGGTCTCATTTGGCTGAATTCGTAGATTTGGCTAAAGCCAATACACTGTGTATTTTGATTCTTGTTGCCCTGTCCTTCTTCTTGAAAACATTTGAATTTTCCCGGTTAGTCATTCTGTATTTTTGGGTTTTAAATTTAGTGGTGTTGGGATTTTCTCGGATGGTGTTTCGGGAAATCATGCGGTTGTTTCGTCGGTTAGGATATAACCAGCGGCATGTGGTAGTGATTGGTGCAGGGGCGCTTGGCCAACGGCTGGTGCAAACCCTTCAGGCTCATCCTGAATTGGGCATGGACGTGCGGGGGTACTTGTCTAGAAATGAGGCGAAGGTCGGACAAGTGTTGGAAGGGATTCCTGTTCTTGGAACGTTCGATCAAGCCGGTGCGTTCCTCACTCCTCAGGTGGATGTCGTGTTTTTGTGTTTGCCGCCTGCTGCGGAGGGTGAAGCTGAGCGGTTGATGAAAATTCTGTCCACCATGACTGCTGAAGTGAAAATTATTCCATCGATTTATGAATTTATTACCTTGAGAGCTGAGGCCGAAATTTTCAGTGGTCTGCCAATCATTACGCTACAAGGATCCCCTCTTTATGGGTGGAACTTATTCCTGAAACGTTGCTTTGATGTGGCTGGAGCGCTGGTGGCTCTAGGGTTGACCTTGCCCCTAATGGGGCTGATAGCCGTACTCATAAAAATGACCTCTTCTGGCCCTGTTTTGTACCGTCAGAAGCGTGTAGGGTTGGATGGGAGATCCTTTGAAATCATCAAATTTCGAACCATGGTTCTCAATGCCGAGTCTGAGACCGGACCAGTTTGGGCCCAGTCAGGTGATGATCGGTGTACGGGAATCGGAAAGATACTCAGGCAAACCAGCTTGGATGAACTACCGCAGTTTTGGAATGTAATGAAGGGAGAGAGATGAGTATCGTTGGCCCACGCCCAGAGCGGCCTGAGTTTATTCAAAAGTTCCGAGAACAATTTCCTCAGTACAATCTTCGACACAAAATGAAAGCGGGGATTACGGGATGGGCTCAGGTCAATGGCTTTCGAGGGAATACGTCCTGGGAAAAACGACTCGCGCATGATATGTATTACATTGAGCATTGGTCACTGTGGTTGGATATAAAAATCATGTTTCTAACATTTTGGAAAGGGTTTATTCACCGAGAGGCGTATTGAAAAAATTGGTTCACTCTTCCGCCCCCGGTTATTTCACCTTGGTGCCAGCGGGGAGATCTTCAGAGACTCCGAGTAATCCCAGCATCTCGTTCTCTCCCGCGGCTAGGACCATGCCTTGTGATTCGATGCCCATCAGCTTTGCTGGCTTGAGATTGGCCACCACCACAATAGTTTTTCCTACCAATTCTTCTGGCGAGTATTTCTTGCCGATCCCTGCCACAATCTGACGCCGCTCTGCCCCGATATCCACTTGCAGCTTCAAGAGTTTTGAAGATTTCGGCATCCGCTCGGCTTCAAGAATTTTGGCGACTTTCAGCTGGATTTTCTGAAACTCTTCAATTCCGATGAGCGGAGTGTCGCTGGGGGCCAGGGGAGGTGGTGAGGGTGTCGGTGAAACCTCAGTATTTTTTCCAGCGTTGGGAGAAAGGGTTGGTGAGGAAGGGGGTGGGGATTCATCTGTAGAGGGCATGTCTTTTTTTGGAAACAAGGAGGCTCCTTTGGTGACTGGGTTGATGTATGTGTATTCGCCCCAGGTCGGGTAGTTTGTTAGTGCGGCACTCGAAATGTCTTCCGTTAAACCCAATCGGGTTTTCATAGTTTCTGCCGTGTGAGGCATAAAGGGAGCGAGGGCGTACGTCAGGAATCGTAGAACTTCGGCTAGATGGAATAAGACGGTCTGTAGCCGCAGTGTTTTTTCAGGATCTTTTGCTAAAACCCATGGAGCGGTTTTATCGATATATTGATTGGCCATGTGGACCAACCCCCAAATGGTTTCTAAGGCACGATGAAATTCCAAGCCATGAAGGTGGTGTTCAATCTTCTCAAAAAGAGTTGAGGCGGTCTGTTGAAGTTGCTGGTCCAATGCAATCTCCGTTTGGGAATTGGTAGATGGGACCATATTGTTAGTGAAATTCCCCATCATCGCGAGCGTTCGAGAAACGAGATTCCCCAGGTCATTGGCCAGTTCTGCCTGATAGCGGCTATGGAAGGCTTTTAGGGAAAAATCTCCATCTTGGCCAAATGGTACTTCTCGTAGAAGGAAATATCGGAAGGCATCCGTGCCGAACTGCTCGACCATGGCATTTGGGTCAACGACATTCCCACGGCTTTTGGACATCTTTTCGCCTTCCACTGTCCACCATCCGTGGGCGAAGATCGATTGTGGCAAAGGACGTTCCATACCCATGAGCATCGTGGACCAATAGACGGCGTGGGTCGTGAGTATATCCTTGCCCACCAAATGAACGGACGCGGGCCAGAATTCTGATGTCTTCGAAGGAGAACCGAGATATTCCAAACCGGAAAGATAATTGACCAGCGCATCGAACCACACATAGGTCACACAGTCTTGATCAAAGGGTAATTCGATTCCCCATGAAAGACGTGATTTGGGTCGAGAGATGGAGAGATCTTCCAGTGGCTTTTGCAGAAACCCCAACACTTCGTTGCGGCGGGAGTCCGGCTGAATAAATTCGGGATGGGTGTGAATATGTTCTTTGAGGCGATCTTGAAATTGGCTCATGCGGAAAAAATAATTTCGTTCACTCACCTGTTCCACAGGACGTCGGCAGTCAGGGCAAAGTCCCTGGTCCACGTCTTTCTCTGTCCAAAACCGCTCATCGAAGGTGCAGTACCACCCTGTGTACTCGGCCTGGTAAATCAACCCCTTGTCATAGAGGGATTGAAGACAGCGCTGGACAACGGATTGGTGTTGAGGATCAGTGGTACGAATAAATCCATCCTGTGAAATATTCAATTTTTCCCACAAATCTTTAAATTTCGGCATGAGCCGATCGCAATGGGTTTGAGGGTCGATGCCAGCCTTCGCCGCGGCCTGCTGGACTTTTTGGCCATGTTCGTCCAACCCGGTGAGAAAAAAGACGTCGTAACCCCGCAAGCGATAAAAGCGGGCTAACACATCAGCGGCAATCGTCGTATAGGCATGGCCGATATGCGGCACATCGTTGACGTAATAAATGGGCGTCGTGACGTAAAACCTATTAGGCATAACGCAATGATTCCTTTGTGGCGGTATGGACGAGCACCTTGGGGTTGTTCATGGTTGATCCGTTAAACTGTGGGTATCGTGTTGGAATTTATTCATGAGCCTGCGCATAGTCCAACTGGTCCTGGAGGTGAAAGAAAAATTGTTCCAATCCGATTTGCATGTTCAGATTGCGTTGTTGCCCCCGTTCAAGCTGATTCAATTCCTGCGAGAGTTCTATGATCGCTGCGGGAGTCATCTGCTGTGCTAATTGACGAAGCGCCGGTTCCTGGTCACGGTAGAACATGGGAGCGTTTGACTCATCTAACGCAAGTAAGAGCACATCTCGGAGGCCCTGCTGAAACCAATAGATGGCTTCTGGTACTTGGTTCGATTTGACCAGACTTTCGCTGATGTCAAAGACCTGCGCGGTCGACGTGCGATGTTCTCCGAATAACAAGGCCCAGTATTGGCGAAGCTTGACCTTCAATTCTTCAGGGTCCAGGTGAAGCGCTTGCCCCAGTCGGCCCTCTGAGAAGGTCGAGACCAGTTTGGCGTCTCCCGACTCCATCGACCCCTGCTTCCTGAGAAATTCATCAATGGTACTGACGGGCAGAGGAGAAAAACGAAGCGCAATACATCGCGATCGAATCGTCGGCAAAAGATGTTCTGGGCGACTTGAGACAAGGAGGAAGAGGCAATGATCCGGCGGGTCTTCCAGTGTTTTGAGGAGGGCGTTCGCGGCCTCTGTCGTCATCGTATCAGCGTCATCAATAAGGCAGACTTTGTGTGACCCGACGAGGGGGCGATAAATGACCAGGTGTTCGATGGCACGAATTTGGTCGATTTTTATTTTGGGATTCTGCTTTTGGGTATCTTCAGGCTGAATGATTAAGCAATCAGGGTGAATGGCTTGTTCAACTTGGTGACAGGACCGACAGGTGCCACAGGCATCCGGGGTTGAATCTAACGGGGGATGTTCACAATGGAGTAATTGCGTGAGAGCCATCGCGGTGTATCGTTTCCCGATAGCGGGTTCGCCATGAAACAGATACGCATGCCCGAGGTGGTTCGTTTTCACCGCAGTCTGAAGCCACTTGATGGGGCGCTGATGTCCAATGATCGTGTGAAATGGCATCGTTGAGGGCTATTCCAGCGTGACCAATTTATTGCTTTTGTGAAGCGCGGATCAAGCGCAGGGATTTCGTATTGCGGATCAATTGCTCAGCTACAGGTGTAATGTGTGAGGCTAAGGTTTGTGGCGATTGTCGGGCATCCACTTTTTGTATCCGTTTGGGGTCTTGTTTTGCCAACGCGAGAAAACCGCGACGGACGCGTTGATGAAAACCGAGTGATTCCTGATCGAGCCGGTCCTGTTTGTTTGACTGTTGCCGTCTGGCTAACCCATCTCGAATAGGAAGGTCCAGGAAAAATGTGAGATGGGGCTGAAGCCCATTGGTCACAAATTGCTGGGCTTCGTAAAGAAAGGTCTTTTTCAGGCCGCGAGCATACCCCTGATAGGCCAAGGTGGAGTCAAAAAACCGATCACAGATTACAATCATGCCTTTGTCTAGCGCTGGTTGAATTATATGCGTCATATGTTGGGCGCGAGCGGCGAAAATCAGCATGGATTCGCACACGGGCGTGATGGGCTCCATCTTAATTTTGGCCTTGGACGACGTGAGGAACAGTGTCCGAATCGTTTCAGCCAGAGGCGTTCCACCGGGTTCACGGGTTTGGATGACCTGGTAGCCTTGAGCTCGCAGGGCTCGAGCGAGTCGTCGACATTGGGTGGATTTCCCAGAACCTTCCGTACCTTCAAAGGTGATAAACGCTCCACGTAGGGAGCGCGGCTTTTTGGTTCGTGAACCGCTGTATTCCATCAACAATGTCCTCCCTCGACCCTAGTCTAAGTCATTGAAATTTGAAAGAAAAGTCTTGCCGGTGCTATGTTGGGATTGTAAGATGCCTTAGGCACCTCTCCCCCTTCTATTTCATGGTATCCTCTCTTGTCATCATGAAGGCTGGCCATTTTCCATGAATTCGCTGCGCGCTTCCCTTAAACGGTATTTCCTCACGGGACTGTTGGTAATTACCCCTATCTGGGGGACTATCCTTATTCTCAAAACCTTGTTTGTCACTGTGGATAGTATTCTCGGGACGGCCTTAGCCGATTTGGTTCTGCCTGATTATTACTTCCCGGGCCTTGGGATCTTGGCGTTGGTACTCCTTATCTTGCTTGCTGGTGTGCTGGCCACGAATTTTTTGGGGAGGCGGATGGTGAGCCGCTGGGAGGAGTTTTTGGATCGAGTGCCCATCGTCCGGGGTATTTATGCCACATTGAAGTCCATGATGGATATTTTATCCTTCAAGCAGAGGGAAAAATATGACAAGGTGGTTATGATCCAGTTCCCCAAAAATGGAAATTATTGCCTGGCATTTGTGACGGGAGAGACCCGG
>JAQBGS010000266.1:0-4655 GCA_032128535.1 Nitrospirota bacterium | reverse complement strand
AACCAGGTGTGGGCGAGTGATATCTGTTATATCCCGATGGCCAAGGGCTTTATGTATCTGACGGCCATCATAGACTGGTACTCCCGCCGAGTGTTGGCCTGGCGCGTTTCGAATACGCTGGAAACGGCCGCCTGTGTGGAGGCCCTAGAAGAAGCCCTGTTGCGCTATGGGGCTCCAGAGATCTTCAATACGGATCAAGGTGCCCAATACACGAGCGAGGCGTTCACGGCGGTACTCAAAGGGCAAGGGGTGCAGATCAGTATGGATGGCAAAGGCCGCTGGGTCGACAATGTGGTGGTCGAACGGCTGTGGCGCAGCGTGAAATACGAGGATGTCTACTTACACGCCTATGAGACTCCAGCCGCACTCCGCGCTGGGCTCACGGCCTATGTGCAATTTTATAATACGGAACGCCGTCACCAGGCGTTGAACCGACAGACACCGGAGGCGGTGTATGGGGCGAGTCCCATGGCGAAGAAGGCTGCGTAATGACGAGCAGAAATTTCACTTAGCGAGCTGTCTAAGAATCGGGGTCCATTACTGATTTCATCCAAACACGAAAAGTGTTTGAGTGCCGTCACTGTCATCAACCAATCTCTGTGATGGCTGGCACAGCCTTTCATAAGAGTCGAGTCCCTTTACGCAAATGGTTTTGGGTGATTTTCTTAATGGCGACCTCGAAAAAAGGCGTTTCGATGCTGTATCTTCAAAATCAACTGGGACTAGGCTCATATCGTACGGCATGGCTGATGGGACATAAAATTCGTCAGGCGATGGTTCAGCGTGACAGCATGTATACGTTGGGCGGTACGGTTGAAGCGGATGAGATTTTCATAGGAGGGAAGCGGTCTTTAGAGGAGCGGCGCTTGAAAGGTAATAACAAAACTCCATTCCTCATGGCTGTTGAGGAAGATTCAAATGGAGGGCTCCGGTTCTTATCATTTGAACACCTTGAAACCATTTATGAAGAGCATGTGGTCCCTGCGATAACAAAGAACATACGATCTGAAAGCAAGATAAAATCTGACGGGGCGGGAGCATATGGCAAAGCCAAAAAAGAAGGCTATGCCCATGAGCCATCAGTTACAATGAGAGAACCGGAAAAGACTCATGAACATTTAAAATGGATTAATACAATTACTTCCAATTTAAAACGGTATCTTCTTTCTACTCATCATAGTGTGTTTCCTAAGTACCGAAAGGCTTTTCTCGCTGAGTTTGCTTACCGCTTTAACCGAAGGTATTGGCCTCATCAAGCCTTCGATAGACTGCTATATGCCTGCATTGACTCAGATCCTGCGCCTTTACCTGTGTTACGTGCCTAATCATGTGGAGATGCCCTCCTTAATGTGAGTACAACAAGTAGCCTTTACGGATTTATCCCCATCTATAAAGTGTATTCCTTTACCTGCACAACAGTGAAAGGAACCGCGATCAAATTTAAATAGCTCATCTGGCTGGCCATTTTCCCGTTCTGAGGGGAAGGTGGCCACAGCTTTTGTTTTTCCTTTCACACTGTCCATTCCTCAAATGTTTGCCCTTCGTGTTTTCTTGATGGTGGGATGTCTCCTTTTGTAGTACAACACCCACTATTTCAAAAGATCTGAGACTAAAAAGTCTCAACCTCCTCTAATTCAAAATACCCTTTTCCCGAATTCCTTTAATTTCCTCTCTTCCTCACCGAAGAAATGGCCTAGTTCGTGAACCGCCCCTATAGCAAGCTAACAACGTTCCGTATTTACCGCATCAAACATTACCTACAGATGAAATGACTAACTTACAAAAGGAAAGCATCATGACGAACCACCATCATTCACACCAGGCACAATGGATTGGCAGGTTACTCATTGGCATAGTGATCTTGGTGCTCCCTGGAATGGCGCACAGTCAGGTGGTAGGCAATGGGTATAACAATAGTCTTATTTATAAGATTCAGTCCGACACCAACACGGTCTATATCTTAGGGTCCATCCATGTCTTGGCGGAAGAATATTATCCACTCACGCGCTCGTTCTCGTATGCGTATTACAATTCTCAGAAAATCATCTTTGAAATTGACCCGGAGATTCTCTTCTCTCCTGAAACTGCAAAGAATAATGAAAAACACTACACCTTTCAGAATGGCCAAACACTGAAAAGCGTTCTCTCGCCCGGCACCTACCAACTGTTAAAAAAGAAATTGGAACCTCTGGGGCTCGACATGACACAGATCGATACGCTCAAGCCATGGGTGGTGTATTTGAACATGAGCGGAAAGTTTGATTCGTCCATTGAGTTCCGCCCTGATTTAGGAATTGAGAATTACTTCTATCGGCGAGCCAAAGATGCGTGGAAACCCACCGGCGGACTGGAAACCGTTCAAGATCAAATAGAAGTCTTTGATAGGCTTCCCATGAAGGTCCAAGAGGCCATGCTGAAAGAAACCCTAACCATGACAGATTCCAAGAAACGAGAACAGGCGTTTCTCCATATGGTGAAATCCTGGCATCAAGGTAGCCTAAAAGGCCTGGAAGAATTGGTGGAAAGCATGAAAACCTTTCCTCTGTTCTATAAAAAACTTCTCGTCGAACGAAACCACAATTGGGTGCCACAAATTGAAAAATTTCTCACCGAAGAGAAAAACGTGCTGGTGATCGTGGGGGCAGCCCACTTAGCGGGTAAAGACGGACTCCTCACCCTCCTAAAGGAAAAAGGCTACGAGCTTGAGCGCGTCTCGTATGCCATGCCCTAATAAAAAAAAAGATTACGATTTCTGCCGATAGGCTTTGGCCATACCTTTGTGAGCCACCCAATCAATGATCTGCGGAAAACACAGCTTCACCCATCGCCCCAATACCCTCAGAGACCCCTGTAATTTTGATGACTTCGTGTTCCCATAGATTGGGCACCATCACTACTTGAATCTTTCAATAACGCATTCCTGCTGCTACAATTTTCAGTAAGGGTAGCATGCACGTCTCGTTCATCAAACCATGCCTGTCCTCAACTGACTTCTCCGTTTCAGGACCAAGACCTAACTTCTTTTCTAAGCCAAAACCATCAACGCCTTCATGAACTGCATCCCGAACACCTTCCCACGGTTTCAACTTGAGCTCCCGCAGTGGATAACCAACTTTCTTCAACAACAGCCTACGACTTTCCCCACACCGGAATCGCGCATGGACCTCGTCACCACGTTGTCAAAACTCAATATCGAACAAGGCACAGGGGGACCATTCGGAGCAGGTGTGTTTCGAACAGACACCCATGAATTAGTGGCGCCTGGCGTCAATCTGGTGCTCTCTTCCCAGAGTTCTCTCGCCCATGCGGAAGTCGTGGCGATCATGATGGCTCAGCAAACACTGGGAGTCCATGATTTAGGCGCCAATGGCCTACTCCCACATGAACTGGTGACTAGTTGTGAGCCTTGTGCGATGTGCCTTGGAGCAATTTGCTGGTCAGGTGTTCGTCATCTGGTATGTGGCGCAAGGGGAAGCGATGCTGAAGCCATTGGATTTGATGAAGGTCCCAAGCCAAAAAACTGGGCCTCTGCCCTTGAACAGCGAGGTATTTCGGTGACGGTTGATATCGGACGCCCGAAGGCCACTCAAGTCTTGCAACAGTATGTCGATCAAGGCGGAGAAGTCTATAACAGCAGACAAGGATCAATTGAAACGACCCGATAAGGAGAATCACCCATGACATCGACCCCAAAACGCATGACTGCAACAGCGAAACCCATCACCCTGGCGTTAGATATTGGAGGATCGGGGATCAAAGGGATTCTTCTCAGTCCAACAGGGCAACCGATTGGGGAACGCCTGCGAATCGTCACACCCCAGCCGTCCACACCGAAAGCGGTTCTTGCGGGCATCACGGAACTCGTCAAAGGGATGGGAGCATTTGATCGAGTGTCGGTGGGATTTCCTGGCGTGATTCAGCAAGGGCAGGTAAAAACCGCACCGAATCTCGACCCATCATGGCCAGGAATCAATCTCGTGGGAGAACTTGTACGCCAGTTGAAGAAGCCAGTTCGCGCGGCGAATGATGCCGATGTGCAAGGCTTTGGGGCTATCAAGAGAAAAGGCGTCGAACTCGTCATTACGCTCGGAACCGGATTTGGCACGGCCCTCTTTATCAATGGGGCCCTGGTGCCCAATTTGGAAATAGCCCACCACCCATTTCGAAAAGGGAAAACCTATGAAGATGAATTAGGAGCCCCCGCACTCAAGAAGGTCGGGAAAAAGAAATGGAATCAACGATTGGCTCAAGCTATTGCAACCTTGGATCGCGTCATCAATTACGACCGCCTCTATCTAGGCGGCGGAAACGGAAAAAAAGTCACGATCACGCTGCCATCCAACGTCGCCATTGTCTCAAATGTCGCTGGGTTACTGGGAGGCATCGCGCTATGGGCTGATGGCCCATTGCAAACTTCTTCCGCACCTAAACGACCCCAAACTAAACCCAAACAAAAAGCCTCGCCACCAAAAAGAAAAACTCCATCTCAAGAGGCCATCTAGCATAATTTCATCGTCAAACTAACACCAGCTTGCATTCTCCGCCTGGCATCTGGACAATCTACTAAACGTTTCACTTCTCACTTTTCACTGGTTGGAAGAACACTGCGGTCGGTTATGACACCGTACGGATTACCACAACTACTCTGGGTCGGC
>JAQBGS010000265.1:0-7798 GCA_032128535.1 Nitrospirota bacterium | reverse complement strand
GTCGAGACATCCAGCAACGAAAAGGCTATCGATTTCATCCTGAAACCAAGCGCCTATTCAGCGAATATGAATTTAAACCATACCATTAGGATTTCGCTTTACTAGTAATTCTATACTTTAAATTTAAGAAAATACTGGCATTCAGTTTGTTGCAAAAACAACTCATATTGTGGCATAGAACAAACTCTTAAACTCTTATACTAGTTATAGTTTTATCGAAATTGCCAGATAAAAACCAATTTTTATACAGTTTCGTTTCAAGCATATTACTTGCTTATCTTCTCAATGGGTAAAAATGGTTTCAAGAATATTGATTAAATCACCAATGATTTATCCTCCAAACACAAAAAAACTTGGCTTGCTGCTAGGAATCGCCCTTTTGAGCATTACCTTTGTTGGCTGCCAAAGCTTTCAGCCTAATAATCCTGGAGAGCTCGCCCTTGAAAACCACGATTTTATTGGTTTATGGGATGCCTACAATGATTGCCAGGCAGGATTAAACACCCAAGACATGCAAAGAAAACTCGAAGTCTTACATTCCGCACCAACACCCATTTCGCTGGATGACTCCCCGATCCCCATCCCTAGATTTATCAAAGAACTTTCAAGTACGCGAAATTCCCGGTTAGCGGTCGACCCCCGAGCCATGGCGGCTTCGTGCTCCATGCATCTGGCAAAAGTTGCGCAACAATCTGATGATTGGGACACATCACTTCGCACTTGGCAGTCAATCGTGAACCAATACCCTGAACCCCAATATGCCTTTTATGTCTCCGAGGCCACCCGAGCCATTGAAGAATTCTCCTCTATCCGCCCTGCGTCCCTTTCTTCTCATGACTCTTTAGTCCGCTGATTCCAGCCTTTCTTCATAATCTTCTTCCACTGTTTGTTCAAAGCTAGAACCATCCAGTCACTCTTCTTTCTGAACAAGAAGAAATCCTTCGTTCAAATCGAGTGGAGAAATTGGAAAAGAATTTTAAAGAAGCTGCTTCTTTTTCGGTTTATTGGGCACACAGATGTCGCATTGGCACATACGACGGAGAGCGGTGTAAGCATAAATGCCGGTATCGTGGCCATCACTCCATTTGATGCGAAAGGCATAGCGTCCCACGGGTTCAATATCTTCCAATAGAATAAGTAACGGAACCGAATCTGGCTTCAGGCGTAATTCTCCCGTCCATTCATCTACACAAGCGGCACAAGGACAATGTTGGCGTAGATACCGCACCGGGTACACGCCTTTATGGTCATCGTTCCATGAGATACTCAAGACCCCTTTGTCGAGCCATTCCATATCGACTGGTTCAAGTGGACGTTCGGTTGTCATGCGCTTGGATTCTTCTTTTTCAACTTTCTAGGTAACCCACTGTTCAAACGTCGGAAGTGTTTTTCCCACAACAGCATAAAAATACGCTTCCATGGCCGTTTCAACTTCGAGGCGTACGCTGCCAATGGCTTTTAAGCGAGATAAGTGCGGCATGGATAATCGTCGCGCTTGCTCAATAAAAGCTACGCTTCCCTTCGATAACGACAGCATACGTCCCACGCCGCGCTGCCCACAATCGTGGCACACCACGCCTCCTAAGCGCGGAGAAAACCACTGCGGTATGTGTGGCTGAGCTAATTGTCCACATTCAGTGCAGGAATCAAATTGTGGACGGAATCCCGTATGCCCCAACACATGAATTTGAAACAGAAGCGCGGATAATGCCACATCTGCTCCTGGACGCAAGGATTCAAGGCCATGAACAAGCGCCGCATACATTCCCGGATTGGGATCTCGGTCCACGCTGATGGCTTCCACCATCTTCACCATCCTGGCCGCTGCGGTCATCACCGTTAAATCCTCTCGAATTGACGGATAACTTGTGACCAAATCAATTTGGCTTATCTGACCTAGGGCTTCTGGCGTTTTCTGGAAAATGGTTAAATCAACCAGACCGAATGGCTCAAGCACCCCACCAAAACGCGTTTTCATGCGGCGTGCTCCACGAGCCACCCCACGAATTTTTCCAAAATTTAGGGAATACACCGTCACAATCCGATCCGCATCCCCCCATTTCTGGCTTCGGAGAATGATTCCTCGTGCTCGGATTAAGGGCATAGAGTAATTCTCTTAGTGGCGATAATCAAAAAGTTCACCAGGGTATTTTTCACGTCTCACAAACCATACCCTAAATCGGTTAAGATCCGAGGGTTATCCCGCCATCCAGCTTGAACCTTCACCCACATCTCCAAATAGATTTTCATGCCAAAGAGTTGTTCCATTTCTTCACGCGCTAGTTGGCCCACTTCTTTCAAGCGGCTCCCGCTTTTGCCAATGATAATCCCTTTTTGACTGTCTTTTTCCACCAATATCGTCGCGAGAATACTGGTTAATTTCTTCGTTTCCTCAAACTGCTCAATGAACACCCCCACGGCATATGGCAGCTCAGCATGCGTGGAAGCCAGGACCTTCTCGCGGATGATTTCACCTGCCATCTGACGCATGGATTGATTGGTCAGGAAATCTTCTTCATACAATAAGGCTCCAGAATCTGGCAGACAGCCAAAGGTCAACTCAACCAGTCGAGGCACATTCAATCCTGTTTTTGCTGAGAGTGGGACAATCTCGGTCCATGGATACCGAGTTCGATATTGCTCAATTAATGGTAATAGACGGGACTTGGCTACGGCATCCGCCTTATTCAATAACAGAAATACGGCTTGAAAGGGTCGATCTTGGTTCGCCTGCGTGACTTGATCAATGACAAATTGATCACCTGGACCTGGAGGCACCTGACTATCCACGATGACATAGACCACATCCGATTGCGTTAAGATACCCAACGCCGATTGCACCATTTGCGCATTGAGGCGATGATGCGGGGTGTGCAGGCCAGGGGTATCAATCAGAATCAATTGGCCTTCCGGATAATGTCCCACGCCCAAAATCGGCATTCTGGTAGTCTGGGGTTTATCGGAAACAATGGCTATTTTTTCTCGCACTAAGGCATTCAGCAACGTGGATTTGCCCACATTAGGACGACCCAGAATCGCAAGTTGACCCGATTTCATGGCTGTATGCTTAATGAAAGAAAGAAAAGATAGGCCCAAGACACAAGAGCCTGAACATGAAAAATGAGGAATGGCAACGCGGCCTGCTAACGTTGGGCCGTAATAGAGGAAGGAGCCGGCTCCACAAACTGATAGACCGTTTCGCCTTGGCGAACCATGCCCAATCGATTTCTTGCTAACTCTTCCAACCGTTGAGGATCACTTTGGATGCGCGTGATATCCTCTTGCATCGCAAGATTGATGTATTCCAGTTGTTGAATCTGCTCAAGCACATGCTGACGGTTGTCGCGCATTTGAAAGTAGGCCGGCAGCCCATCGGCATTGAAAAACATCGTCCCAGCTAACACACTCATAATTAAAAAAGCCCCAACAAGCGGCAGCCGATCAAAGAGATCGCCCCAAAATCCGCGTGACACGTGTTTTTTATTATTGGGCCGCACCGGTTAGACTTTCGCTGATCTAGGGAGGACCTGCTGACCGCGATAGACCGCAGCCGCACCTAACAGTTCTTCAATACGAAGCAGTTGATTATATTTGGCCAATCGATCAGTCCGTGACAATGAACCCGTTTTGATCTGCCCCGCATTCAGACCGACGGCCAAATCCGCAATCGTCGTGTCTTCGGTTTCCCCTGATCGATGAGAGACAATCACGCCATAGCCAGCCTGTTGAGCCATTCGCATCGCTTCAATCGTTTCGGTCAACGTGCCAATTTGATTCACTTTAATCAAGATCGCGTTTCCAATGCCTTGTTGAATACCACGCCCTAAAAACTCCACATTGGTAACAAACAGATCATCCCCAACAAGCTGAACTTGATGACCGAGTTTTTCGGTTAAGAGCCCCCACCCTTTCCAATCGCTTTCATCTAATCCGTCTTCAATGGAAACGATCGGATAACTTTTCACCAAACTCGCGTAATACTCCACCATATCCGATGAAGACTTTTTCTGGGTGACAGAGCCAGCGCGAAGATGATAGGTCTTGTTCTTAAAAAATTCGCTGGCGGCGGCATCCAAGGCCAATACCACATCGCGTCCAGGTGTATAGCCCGCTTGATCAATGGCTTGTAAAATACTGTCCAGGGCCTCTTCATTCGAACGAACCGCCGGAGCAAAACCACCTTCATCCCCCACCGCGGTGCTTAAGCCTTTAGATTTCAGGAGCGACTTTAAATGGTGAAATATTTCGGTCCCCATTCGTAGTGCGTCATGAAAACTCTTGGCTCCAACCGGCATAATCATAAATTCTTGAATATCTAACCCATTATCTGCATGTGCGCCCCCATTAATAATATTCATCATGGGAACAGGCAACTCCCGGGCAGCCACACCACCAAGATACCGAAAGAGAGGCAACCCAAGTTCTTGTGCCACGGCACGAGCTACGGCCAAGGAGACACCTAATGTGGCATTGGCGCCCAGCCGCGTTTTGCCTTTGGTGCCATCTAATTGGATGAGCCGAGCATCCACTCCCGTCTGATCTTGTGACTCCATACCACGCAACGCCGGCAACATGGTTTTATGAATTCCCAAAATAGCCTTCGTCACACCCTTCCCCAACCATCTCTTCTTATCCCCATCGCGAAGCTCTAAAGCTTCACGTGTTCCCGTGGATGCCCCTGAGGGGACAGCCGCTCTCCCAATCACACCACTGGCCAATCGCACATCAACTTCCACGGTGGGATTGCCACGAGAATCTAAAATCATCCGGGCCATCATATCTTGTATCGCACTCATGATTTAACCCCGTTCCTGTTGATGTCTACACCTTTCAACTATGTGTACCCTGAAACACCCCTTAGATCAAGGGACCAAGGCACGTTTCAACAACTCATTCACTTTCCCAGGATTGGCCTTGCCTTTCGAGGCCTTCATGACTTGCCCGACCAAAAAGCCCAGCACCGCTTCCTTGCCCCCACGATATTGGTCGACTTGCGCCGCATGTGCAGCCACGACCTCTTCAATCATGGTGGTCAACTGTCCTTCATCAGAGACTTGCACCAGGCCTTTCTCTTTGACTAATTGCTCAGGGGACATTCTCGATAAAAAGAGCTCTGGGAAAAGATCCCGTGCCGCTTTTAAACTGATTGTCCCCGAATCCACAAGTTGCAAGAGTTCAATAAGTCGTTCCGGTTTCAGGGGAGAAGCCTCTGGCGCGGTATTGGATCCATGCAGTTCTCGAAGAAGTTCACCCGTCACCCAATTGCTCACGGTTTTCGGATGAGGGAAGAGCGTCACACAGGATTCAAAATAATCAGCCACCCCTTTGGAATCGGTCAGAATCCCGGCATCATATTCAGACAATTGATAGTCCTGCACAAATCGTTGAAGCCGCGAGGAAGGCAACTCAGGAATCGTGGTCCGAAGTTCCTCAATCCATTCGGGATCAAGAATCACAGGCAACAAATCAGGATCGGGGAAATACCGATAATCATGCGCACCCTCTTTGCTCCGCATAACGGCGGTCTGTCCTTTATTGACATCCCACAGCCGCGTTTCCTGCACCACGACGCCGCCTTCACTGAGAATTTCAGTTTGACGACTCATTTCATATTCTAAGGCGTCTTTGGCAAAGCGGAACGAGTTAATGTTTTTCAATTCCACCTTGGTGCCCAGCTTCTCTTGTCCTTGAGGCCGAAGTGAGACATTCGGTTCACATCGAAAACTGCCCTGCTCCATATTGCCATCGCACACATCGAGATACACCAACAGGTCGCGTAAGGTTTTCAAATACGCATCGACTTCGTCTGACGAATAGAGGTCAGGCTCGGTCACAATTTCTAACAGTGGCGTGCCTGCCCGATTTAAATCCACATGACTGCCGTCGCCACCTTCATCATGGACATTTTTTCCGGCATCTTCTTCCAAATGGGCGCGCATGATACGAACACGCTTGCTCTTTCCGTTCACCGAGATTTCCAACCATCCTGGGCCACAAATGGGCAAGTCGTATTGAGAAATCTGATAGCCCTTGGGCAGGTCCGGATAAAAATAATTTTTCCGGGAGAATTGATTGGCGAGCGTCAACTCACAATGTAGGGCCAGACCCGTACGCACCGCCATTTCGACGGCTCGTTGATTCAAAACCGGCAAACTTCCCGGGAGCCCTAAACACACTGGGCAGACTTGTGTATTGGGTGGAAGCCCAAATGACGTTGGGCACCCACAAAACAGCTTGGTCTTGGTCTGGAGTTGTGCATGTACCTCAACTCCGATTACCGGTTCATACGCCATAACAATTTTCTTGTCCACATTGACAAACGTACCTAATCCAGCGAATTCATTTCCCGCTCACGACGCATGGCATCCCGCCCTGCATCTAGGGCCTCCCGAACGGCACAGGAGATTTCATCAACCAATTCTCGTCCTCGCCCCACCACCTCTTCGACGGTATCCGTGGCCCGATCTTTTAAATCCCGCAGGTCTTCACCTGTTTGCCGAGCATAACCCGTCACGCGCGCACGCGAGTCTCGACCAGGTTGAGGAGCCAACATCACGGCCGTCACCGCTCCCAACAACGCTCCACTCAAAAATGCTAATGCTACTGATCCCGCTGAAGCACCTGAGTTCGTCGCCATAGCTCGATCCTCCTTGTTATTCTCTCGGTTCCTTATGAACACGATGCTTGACGGTGGAGCTCACGGCCTTAAGGCCCGCGAACAGACTCGTCAAGCCAACCATCACCGCCCCACCTCTTCCACGCACCGTTTGATGAACCTGATTCACGGTTTGTCCCACATCGCCAACCGCATTCAAAAACACGGTCGCCCGATCCACTCCCACACGAGCCTGATCGGTTAAGGCCCGAATATTTTCATTCGTCCCCTTCACATCTTTGAGCATACCGGGCAATTCATGATTCAGTCGAATGAGCAGACGCTCCGATTGATTCACCGTTTTCTTCACTTGAAGAATGGTCGGAACCAGATAGCCCACTAACACGACCACGGCCACCGCAATGATCATGACGGCCAAATCCACCATAGGTTGTTATCCTTTCAAGACCGAATCACCGGTCGTTTACTGCGCCAATTGGTGGCCTGCTCATAGGCATAGGCCGCGCGTAGAACAATATTTTCCTCAAACGGCCTCCCCATCAGTTGCAGCCCAATCGGCAACCCTTTGGAACTCAGTCCACACGGGACAGAGATAGCCGGTAACCCCGCTAAACTCGCGGGGATGGTGTAGATATCGGACAAATACATTTGCAGCGGATCCTCTAACCGTTCGCCAAGTCGAAAGGCGGGAGTCGGCATCACCGGACTGACGAGGAGATCAACCTCTTGAAAGACGGTGTCAAAATCGCGTTGAATCATCGTGCGCACCGCTTGGGCTTTGGCATAATAGGCGTCATAATATCCGGCACTCAGCGCATACGTCCCCAGCATGATGCGGCGTTTCACTTCAGGACCAAATCGGCCCACTCCGGGAGCGCGGCGACGGCCTCCATGCCGTCCTGCCAGGCGGCGCGGATCGACTCGCCGCAGTAGTGCGTGGCCAGCAGCAGGAGCCCGTAGACGCCACCCGAGATCCACACCATCGCGAGCGCGGACGCGACATCGGGATGGCGCGCCGCCGTGAGCAGCGACACCCGCGCGCCGCCCGAGCCGCCGAAGATCACCGCGGGCGCAAGGTCGAGCGCGCGCAGGAGGCCGGCGAGGTGATCGGCCTGCATCGCGGACTCGGACGCGTCGGTGAAGCACACGTCGGAGGCACCGCAGTTCGGTCGGTCCCAGATG
>JAQBGS010000264.1:0-6498 GCA_032128535.1 Nitrospirota bacterium | reverse complement strand
GCCCCGCGCACAAAGACGCCTTGATCATAGGTCAATTCCACGGAGAGTCCATCGAATTTCGGCTCCGCTGAATACCCCACTTCGGTTTCATTCAAATCACGGCGGACGCGTTCGTCAAATGCGCGGACGCTATCTTCTGTCATTTCGGAATCAAGACTTAAGAGCGGAAACTCGTGCTGAACTTTTTGAAATTGTGGGAGCGGAGTTCCTCCGACACGTTGTGTGGGAGAATCAGAAGTGATGCATTCTGGAAATTGCCGTTCTAAGTCTTTCAGTTCTCGAAAGAGCCTGTCATATTCCGCATCAGAAATTTCAGGCTGGCTCTGTAGATAATATGCGTCATCATGCCGACGAATGGCTTGGCGTAATTCTTCTAATTTTTCTTGAGGAGTAGCAGCCACAGGCAGTAAATAGGCTAGAGGGAAAAACGCACGTAATTATTCACGAATAAATCGAGCGGCATAACTTCGAATTTCATGACCGTTTAATACATGAAACTGGCGCAAACGGGCAACCGTTTGTCCTGAAAATCGATGCAACGGCAAGGGCACAAGTTTCCGGCCAAAACGGCGCGCAATATTACGCCAGGCCGCTTTGAGTGGAACGGGAGAGACAACGGCGACATGGGGTTCTTGTGAATGGGCACAGGCTCCTGCCAACAGGCGTTCTTCCAACGTGGTCGTAAAATTAAATAGAGGATTGTCCCAAATATCTGGAATGGGGCGTGGTGGATACAAAAACATCGTCCCGCCATACCGAGCCTGTCCAACCCCAGGGCCGACCATTTGCGTTGAAAATGGCGTGGCATAAAAGCATAAGGTTGATTCTTCTTGATGCTCGGCAAACCAGGTGGTTCGCCAGGTATAGATATTAGGATCCGCCGGAACCTCAAAGAGAAACACCAGGACTTCAATGGTTCCCCTGGCGGGAGGCGTGACTTTGACTTGAAGGTCAAAGACGGATCGTTGGGGCTTGGTCGCCCATTTTCGGAGTGTCTCCCGTACATCAATGCCATCCTCCAAGGAAGTGCTGAAAGTTTCAACCCTTGCTAAATCTGCTCCCAAAACCTGTTGGCTCTGTTGCCGAACATGGGAGGCAAACGATTCAATGCGTACATCTTCCGGAGGCCAGGAACATTGCCGATAGGGATTCCACCGATGCGCCCACGATTGTTTCTGAGGGATGGCCGGTTTGGGACGCAGCGTCAGACTTCGCCAAACTTGAGGATCTCCCTGTAGGCGATTGCTGGCTTGCAAGATCTCGCCTCCTGGATCCTGGAGTTCTCCCATGCCCATGGTGGCTATCGGTTTGATCGTGAGTTGTGACAGGTCGGGTTGATAGTCATAGGTCTTTGCCGTTTCTAACAAGGTCAGAGCAAAGGCATCGCCGGCAATTTGTTGGGCGGCATGAACAAGTGTATACAAATCGGGTTTCAGGCGATGTTCGAGAAGTGTCCGGTTCCGGACATAGTGAAAATATCGCTGCAATAGTTGAGGTGTAATCCAATTGGATTCCTGCATCACGGTCGAAGAACGAGAGGCCAGCCAGCGCGAACGCGCTTCAAGGACCAGCTCTTTCATACCATCAATCGAGAGATGTGTATCGGAACGGGCCTCTTCTCGTCGCTGTTCGTACAGTTGCGTGACGAAGGGTAATTCACCAAGCAGGAAATAGAGCGAGGCAGGCTCCACGTTCCACCACTTAGGGCGCTCGGCTAACTTTTCTGGAGCCACATAGGGCATTCGATCGTGATACGCCTGGCGAACCCACGGCCACTCGATGAGTGGGCACAGACACACAATATGGCGATAGTCTAATTCCAATTCATGTAACCGAAAGGCCATCCAAGAAATACGGGCCTGGCGTTGACTCTCTGTTTCAGGCGACGGCAAAAACGGAATGGCGGCTGCGGAAAAGTTGGTGAGCGGGACGGACTTGAGAACATACGGATCAGGACCCACCCAAGAGGTTGGCTGGAAAGACGCGACCTCGCGATCGATATAGGCACGAGCGATACCTTCTCCCATGGCAACCCGGATTCCCATGATCACGGGTTGGCAAGGATCTATCGGCACATACGAACAACTCGAAGCCTCATCGTCACCCTGTTCAGGACACACAACCAGACTTATGATCGGGAGGATGGCGACTCCCTCTTCCACAAGTATTTCAACCGAAGAGGGAAGGGGAAGGGCGAGACAATCGATTTCCTGTGACACCATGAGGTCTCGAACGGTCTGGGCCATATCCCCGCTTCCATGAACGATAGGCACCACTTGGATGCGAGGCGAGAGAGTGAAAATCGTATTGGGTTGGGAAGCAGACAGAGACATGGGACGCCTTAGTTCAAATGTTGCAAACCCACTCTTGAAATGCCATCGGCGGTTGAAGAGATGCGACCCGTGGGACAGAATCAGACGTTAATGATCCGGGTGAAGGGGGGAGTCTTCTTCAAAAAAGAAATCCCCGAGACCTTGGGGCAGTCCTTGACCACCTAACGCATGAGACCGTCGCTTGGCTAAACCATCGAGATCCAACGCCTCTTCCCCTAAAACATTAATTAAGGCTTCACGCCACGCCGGATCACGCGCCAACGGATGTTGGGGATCTTGAGCCATCCGCTTCAAGGCATATTGGACCATATGAATGCCGTCGCGAACTGAAAACGACAAATCAAGTTGATGCGCCTTTTGCAAAAATTCGACGGTCAGGTTCAGGAGATCAGCAGGTGCAAAAGGTAAATGGTATTGCAAAATCGCCAACTCATGGTCTTTGGAAGGAAACTCCACTTTTAAGGTGGGCTGTAACCGAGACAAGATATAATCCGGCACTTCATACGTGGAGGCATCTTCATTCATGGTGACGCAACAGCGAAACCCATCATGCGCAGCGATTTGAATTCCAGCCACCACGGATTCCACTAATCTCCGATGATCAAGCAATGACGCGAGTGACGCCCAGCTCTTTTCATTCATCCGATTACCTTCATCAAGAAGGCAAATATTTCCTGTGAGCATGGCCGTGACTAACGGTGACGCTTGATAGATAATGGTTCCACTTTCCGCAATGACCGGCGAAACCAGTAAATCTTCCGGACGCGTATCCGCAGTACATTGATAGATGTAGAGGTCTTGTTTTCGCTCTTGGGTAGCCGCCATCGCCAAGGTGGTCTTTCCGACACCGGGCTGGCCAACAATACGTGGAGACAGGGGCGAGTCTTTTTCATGGATCACCAACCAACAGGCTAGTAATTGGCGTAAAATTTCATGATCGCCAATCCATTGCTGTCGAAGAGTGATCGGTCGGGCTAACCGAAGCGAGACTTGGCCAATCTGAAACGTTCCGGGATTCGTGGGGGAGGAGGCATTGGTCGACATCGTGAATGGCAAACTATCACAACATTTTTTTGAGGGTCAATGAAGCAAGGATGCGTGTTCGAGACTTCTGTCGGAATTGATCAACTAGTGGTTTGACATTAACCTGATTCCGAATTATTGTGTAGAAGAAGATTATTGGATGCCTTCTGCATCTACCCTTTCCGATCTGGACCACCATCCCGGCAGGAGGGATGCAAATGAAACTCAATGGAGGAGGAATGCGCAACATGACGCAATCAACGTTTAGGGGAGTGCAGGTAGATCCCCACCCATCTACCGGGGTTTCCTACCTGAAAATCATTGCCGGCATGCTCGTCTGTGGCGGGTTGTTGACCGGCTGTGTTAGTACAGAAAAATACGAGTCCGAAAAAGCGCGGGCCTTAAACTTCCAACGGCTCTTGGCCCAAGAAGAAAAACGAACTGGGGAACTTAACGTGAAGTACCAGGATACCCAACGGCAAGTCGGGTCGCTTGAATCGCAAAGTCGTGATGTGAATGCCGAGTTAGAGGCGCTCCGTGACCAGCTCAACCGTTCTCATGATGAACTCTCCAGAGTCAGGGATGGAGGATTGGCCAAAGCCGGCGGCCATAAGATGTCCGAACCCGCTATTTCAGAATTCGGGTTAGATGATCTGGACTTCAAAGATTCAGATCTTGCGAAACTCGAATCCGATCTGGATCTTGGAAGCTATGATGCCCCACTGGCGGCCATGGGTGGCGACGGTTCCCATACGGTGGCCAAAGGCGACACCCTCTACCGGCTGTCCAAACAGTACGGGGTGACGGTCGCTGATCTCAAAGCCTGGAACCATTTAGTCGACAACACCATACACGTGGGCCAAGAAATCGTCGTTAGTAAATAGGCTTTCCTTTTCCATCTCGTAGGTAGACAATGAAGGCGAGAGTCCGTTGGGAGTATTCCCTCCGGATTCTCGCTTTTTTACTTGCGCAGCCCTCCCCACCTGGTCTCCTCTTCGTTGACACCCTATAGGGCGTATGTTACCGTCGAAATCATGAAAAATGCTTATTATTCAGTGGGTTTTGATGATTTCTGTGGTTTAGCCGACCAAGGAAATTTGGTACCCATTTACCGAGAAATCTTGGCAGATTTTGATACCCCTGTCTCGGCATTTTCCAAGATCAACTCGGGCTCCCATGCCTTTTTATTCGAAAGTATTGAGGGCGGAGAAAATTGGGCCAGGTATTCCTTTCTGGGTAGTCAACCATCTCTTGTCTTTTGGGAACATCAGGGAGAGGTCATCACGCAACAGGGCCGCAAACAGTCTCGAGTCCCTTTGAAGGCGAACCCCTTAGATCACATTCAAGAGGCCATGGCGGCATATCAGCCGGTTTCCGTCCCAGGGTTGCCTCGGTTTGTGGGAGGCGCTGTCGGGTTTTTAGCTTATGATGTCGTGCGGTCTTTTGAGCCGATCCCTGCCTATCCGAAAGACGAACTCAAGACGCCCCTTTTTGCATTTTGTATCACAGACACACTCCTAATTTTTGATAATGTGGCCCATACCATCAAAGTCGTCGCCAATGCCCATATTGTTTCGACCAAAAAGGCAGACCTACGGCGGACCTATCAAAAGGCCATTGGTCAAATTGAAGCCATCATTGCCAAGTTGCATAAATCTCCACGCAGGCTGACATCTCCAAAATCCCGTACGCCTCTCAAGTTTCATTCCAATATGACAGCACCCGAATTTGAAAAAATGGTGCTTCGGACAAAAGAATACATTCAGGCCGGAGATATCATTCAAGGGGTGATGTCCCAACGATGGCAGACGACGATTCGAACGAATCCCCTAGAAATTTATCGGGCCTTGCGTGTCATTAACCCGTCGCCGTATATGTTTTACCTTCGCATTGCCGGAACGGAACTGATCGGGGCCTCGCCAGAGGTTTTGGTGCGCTGTGAGGAAGGAAAAATTGTGGTTCGCCCCATTGCCGGCACCCGGCCACGTGGACGCACACCAGAAGAAGATCAGAAAATGGAAACCGATCTTCTCGCCGATCAAAAGGAATTGGCGGAGCATGTCATGTTGGTAGATTTAGGGCGCAATGACGTCGGCCGCGTGGCCAAAACAGGAACAGTTCACGTCGAACGATTTATGAATGTTGAACGCTATTCGCATGTCATGCATATTGTCTCGCAAGTCACCGGTGATTTAGATCCCAAGTATTCCGCCTATGACGTCATGAAAGCCTGTTTCCCCGCCGGGACGCTGTCCGGAGCACCGAAAATACGCGCTATGCAAATCATTGAGGAATTAGAACCGACTCGTCGCGGACCCTATGGCGGGGCCGTTGGATACTTCAGTTTTTCCGGAAACATGGATACCTGTATCAATATTCGTACGGTAGTGGCCCAAGGACAGAAAGCCTATATTCAAGCTGGAGCAGGAATTGTTGCGGACTCCGACCCGACACGAGAATTCGAAGAAACACAAAACAAAGCTGGAGCCATGATGCGCGCGCTCGAAATGGCCGAACGCGGATTAGAGTAAAGTGAATATGAACCGTTCACTTCAAAGAAAGCGCATTTCTCGATTTATCATCCTTACTTCTCACTTTTCACTTTTTACTACTTACTTCCTGCAATGATTTTAGTCATCGATAATTACGACTCCTTTACCTATAACCTCGTGCAATATTTGGGGGAACTGGGCGCGGAAGTTCATGTTGTTCGGAATGATAAACTCACCAATGAAGATATTGAACGATTGGCCCCTGACCAACTTTTGATTTCTCCAGGTCCCTGCACTCCAAATGAGGCTGGAATTTCCGTCGACGCCATCAAACGCTATGCAGGAAAGCTTCCGCTGTTTGGCGTCTGCCTCGGACATCAGTCATTAGCCTATGCCTTTGGAGGCCAAATTGTGCGAGCTGAGCGTCTGATGCATGGGAAAACGTCCATGGTGCATCATGATGGGAAAACCATTTTCCAAGGGTTGCCGAATCCCTTTGAAGCCACACGGTATCACTCCTTAATCGTGAAGCGGGAAACATTGCCCACAGACTTTGAAATATCGGCTGAAACCGTCGAAGGCGAAATTATGGGGATTCGCCATACCCCAACGGGGGCGGAAGGTGTGCAGTTTCATCCCGAATCCATTCT
>JAQBGS010000263.1:0-3105 GCA_032128535.1 Nitrospirota bacterium | reverse complement strand
TTCCCTGACACCCCCCCGCCAAGAGACTCAAGAGGAACAGTCCAATGATTGTCTTCATTCGCCCCCTCATTTTTATCCAACCTTCATCAATAATTTTTGTTTTCGCCACAACAAGTATCCTGTTGTCAGAATCTATGTGGAATTATGGCGATTGAACCATCGAAATCTGGGATATGGAGTGATTTCGTACAACCGTGACCGTAACAAAGAGGGTTCAGCCAAATTGGAAACAACCACATTCCGAGAAAGGGAAGGATAACGAACCCTCAATTCCACGAGGGCTTGTACCGGTTCGGCGGAAATTCTTACTTCTACCTCTCTTGTAAAATTTGGAGAATCAATTTGGAATCGCCACGCTCCTAGATACACAACTCCCTGGTCCGGAACTTCAAACGCCAGAGAAATTGCCGCACTGGATCGAAACCCGCCTTCCTGAATGAACACTCGGGTCACATGATAATAACCCGGGTCCAATGGAAGAAAGAAATACGAGGACGCGGCCTGAATATCCAAACGATAGCGCTTTTGCCCATCATTGGTGATGAATTCAAGGGAAGCCAGTTCCGGGAGAAAAATTCTCCCTGAAGGCTTTTCCTGCCACATGTGAATGTGACCGAAAACCAGGGGCCCCTTGAGGTTTTCTTGAGCGGGATAAGCACCCAGTTGCAACACGCATCCCATGCTCATACCAACAACAATCCCTAGCAATCCTATCCGGCAGGCAAGAATGTTCAGCGTGGACATCCCGTCATTATATCTCACACCACTTCTTTTTCTTTCAAGCTAGCACGGCATAAAAAGACCCAAAAGAACAACAAGTCCCCTTCTTGACAGACGCTAAAAGTTTGCGGTATTAATAATAGTTCTCAATTTCAAAATTATCAATAATTACATTCATTATCAAGATGGATCCAGGAGCAGAAATATCATCCCCATGCGCCACCCCCTCAGAGGCACGCTGCCATTGCGGACAACTGATAGCCCTCTTAAAAAAAGATGGGGTGGAGCTGAAATGCAAGCGCTGCAAGCGCCTAGTCTTCCTTCACTTTACCACATTGAGTCCCAATGATCGGTCCAGCCTATCGATTGGAAGTGCTCCCGAAGATGGAATGCCTTGCGAGCTGACGAATGATCGTTCGTAGTAATTCCTTGCCATTGAGGACCCCGAGTCCCTCACCCTTTCCCTGAGGACCTCCGCGTCCCAATTGTTCAATTAGGAGGTTTTCATTTATGAAGCAGTATGTCATCGGGGCCTTTGTGGCCACCACCATGCTCACAGGGCAATTCGGATTCGTCGAATCCGCAGCAGCCAGGGAAGATCGTCTTGGAGACACACCGACCGCCATTCAATCCATCACCCCAGCAGAAATCGAACGGATTGTCGATCAAAGAATTCAGGATTTACTGAAGGAGGGAAAAGTGCCTGGCGCCTCGAATGCGACAGCTGCCCCCCCCACCCAACGGCCTGGCGAACCGGTTAACGAAACCTTGGGCGTATTATCACAACCGCGTACGCCAGGCAAAAAATACGGTTCAACTATGCAAGGGTCAGGCGGCCTGATCTATGCCCGCCCCTTCGTCTCCAGCCCCAAGGCCATCGTCGGGGGATACATGGATATCGAATATTTTAACCGGACCAATCAGGGGAACAGCTATTTCGATCAACATCGTTTGGTGCCATTCATTTATGGTGATATCAGCGATCGGGTAAAATTCGCCGCGGAGATTGAATTCGAGCATGGAACCAACGACATTAAAGTGGAATTTGCCACCATCGATTATCTGATTCAAGAACCCATTAACTTACGTGCTGGCATCATCCTCGTTCCCCTTGGGAAATTCAACCTCCTGCATGATTCACCACTCCGTGATCTCACCGAACGCCCTCTCGTGAATCAACGGATCATCCCCTCTACCCTTCACCAACCGGGAATCGGGACTTACGGAACCTTTTACCCCACAGCTCTCTCGAAGTTAGATTACGAATTCTACGTGACCAATGGATTTACCAATGCCTTTGGAGGAAATGGCAATCCTAATAACACTTCCAATATCAACCAAACCAACGGAATACGCAGTGCGAGATCAGACAATACAAGCTTTGACAATAATAATGGCAAATCCATAATGGGACGTGCCGCGTTCAGCCCAATTTTGGGAGTGGAAATCGGTGGTTCGGGATTTTACGGGAACTATGGATCCCGGGATGATGATCAGTTGGCCATTTGGGCATTGGATTGGACATTCATACGTGGACCATTTGAATTTATCGGAGAAAGTGCCTGGGCTTACATCAAAGACAATAATAAAAATCAAAACGGAACTCAGAACGGCAATCCACGCAGGATGCAAGGGTATTACCTACAAATGAATTACCATTTCCTTCCTGAATGGCTGAGCAACATGGCCCCGACATTCTTCAAACAGGAAGTTTCCACTTTCACCGCGGTGGCAAGATGGGAACAAATGAATCTGGGACAGGATTTAAATGACAACACAGAAGCTGGGAAACTGGGGGAATGGCAACGTTGGACCTTCGGCTTAAACTTCCGTCCCACAGAAGATACCGTCTTTAAAACCGACTTCCAATACACACCGGTTGGCAGAAACGGAAATCAACGCATTCACGACACCGCATTTGTGGCCTCCTGGGCAACTTATTTCTAAGGTCTCTCGAAAGAGAAGGGGGAAAGGGTTTAAGGTCTTTTCCCCTTCTCCACCAATCTGAAAAAAACGTGAACATTTTTGAAATACCAAGAAAAATCAACATAAATACCCCTGTTGACCGGCTTCAAATTCCAGTGATACAATCGACTTATTATTTTTCATAATGAGAATCAAATTCAAATAAATTGAAACTCATTCTCATTTTTTAATTTATCAAACTCAATCTTTCATTCCGTTTTTTATGCTGTCCCTATCTCTTGCTTCTTTGCTTCGTGGAATTTCCCTTTTTGCGGGCACTTCCCTCTTTCTTGGCTGCGGATCCCTTTCCGGCTCCGAATTGATGAGCGAACGGTACATGGCTTGCCCCATGGATTCGGTATGGAATTCCTCCTTGGAAACTCTCAAAGCCTATCCGGTGACTAAGAAAGACAAGTCCAG
>JAQBGS010000262.1:0-3426 GCA_032128535.1 Nitrospirota bacterium | reverse complement strand
CCGGAGCCACATGGCCGCAGTGGATATTCAATACACGACCAAAGGGTACAGTATCACCTATAAGGAGAGTTCCAATCTGAAATATGATGCGGCTAAAGGGACGATTCATGAAAGATACAATGTATGGGTTCAGCGTTTGGATAGTAATATTCGAGCAAAGGTATCTATGTTGTAAAAAAGCGCTGTCCGAAATAAGACCGCTCATTGGTTGAAAAACCAGTGGGCGGGTTTTTTATTTATTTGTGGTAGGACCGGGAAGAAGAAACTTCTGAGAAATTTGGCCCTTGTTTGGCGAGAGGTTGACCAAATAACGCATGATATAGATTTCGCGGAGCTAACCCCTCGGACAACAATTTCAGGGCTATCATTTTCGTAATGCGAGCAATATCCACGACAGGCCGAAAATAACTGGGTCTGGGGGCTTGTCGAGGATCGGATTCGATAGGGACTGGAAGACTCCAAAATCCACGTTTCGCTCCTTCCACTAAAATCTCACTTTCAAAAACAAAGCTTCGTTCTGGCCCCGTCGGAATAGTAAGCTGAGCGATTAATGACATGGGATAGATTCGAAAACCCGATTGGCTATCAGCAATCGGATGACCGGCTGCCCATGAGACCCAAAAATCTGCTATCCGATTGGCCATAATGCGGTGCCACGTGTGGCGAGTCCAAGGTCTCCGGCGTGCACCGATGATAATATGATGCGGAGTTAATTCGGCCTGTGTGATCAGCCGAGGGATATCGGCTGGGGAATGTTGGCCATCTCCATCTAGCGACACGACGGCAGTCATACCCTGTTCTTTTGCATATTGAAAACCCTTCCAGAGACTGGCCGCTTTTCCACAATTGGTGGTGTTTCGCAGGACTGTGACCGGCAAATCTTGTAAGATTTGTGCCGTCTGGTCGGTTGACCCGTCGTCGACTACGATTACCGTCTGTAGGTATTGGAGGGATTCCTGTGCTACAGCATAAATTGTGGCTTCCTCATTGTAGGCCGGAACCACTACCGCATACTGTGTTGAACGTTCGCGATCCATTACGCCATCGCTCCATTCACCCCAATGATTTGACCGGAAAGGTAACCGGCTTTCTCAGACGCCAAAAACCCCACGATCGAGGCAACTTCTTCAGGCTGCCCCGCACGTTTCATGGGTACCATACTCTCAATTTGTTCTACGGTAAATGCGTTCTCTGTGGAAGGGGAATGAATAAGTCCAGGTGCCACCACATTCACGGTGATACCCCGAGAGGCGACTTCCGTCGCGAGCGATCGAGCCGCGCCATGAAGCCCAGACTTGGCTGCCGAATAATTGGTTTGCCCACGGTGCCCAACCATTCCCGAAAGAGAAGAGATGGCAATAATGCGTCCCCAACGAGTGCGGATCATCGGCAACAAGAGGGGTTGGGTGACATGAAAAAATCCGTGAAGCGAGACGTCGATCACACGATGCCATTGTTGTGCGGTCATGCCGGCCATGGGTGCGTCGTCAAAAATTCCGGCGTTATGGACAATCACCTGGATGGCCCCGTTTTCGAGTAGCTTTTGCATCGTCTGTTCGGTTGCCCCTCCATCAGTGAGATCGCAACAAACAGCTTCGGCTGAGCTGCCAGCCTCCACGAGGAGCCTTGTTACCTCATGTATCGCTTCTTGGTGCTGATGCCCATGGACAATGATATGAAAGCCCCTTGAGGCCAACTCCCGGCAAATTGCCGTGCCGATGGGACTATTCCCACCCGTGACGAGTGCTCGTTTCATGTGATGGCCTCAGATCCCTGAATAAAGATTGATGCGCGTCCTTGAAGTAGAATCCCTTCGCGTGCTTTTATTGAAAAAGCATAGATGAAACTCATGTGTTGTTCCAGTAACAAGTTTGCCTCTATGGTCAGGTCTTCCACGATTTGTTGAAAGGTCTGATGGTATACATGGATATCCCGAATGGCTCCAAGATAACCCACCGAGGCGTTGTGCTCGGAAATGTTCCGGGTGAGTCTCACGTGCACCCCCATAGCCTGGGCGGCGTATTCCAGGCCAGAAAGCATTCCCAACGCACCATGTTGTCGTAATGGATTGTCCTGGTCCCGGTGGGTTGAAGTAAGACAGGTGATTGAAGAGACATCCCAACGTTCGACCGAGGACAACAGACACATATCCTTGCCATGCGGGAGAAATGTGGACAGCTCTAGTCTGGATAAGGCTGGCATGGTTGGTGATCAATTCGGAGTTGAAGATTATCCAAAAAATCCAGATAAACAGAAGTGGTCAGGTTCTTAGCAATCGTATGGAGCAGAGGGAGGCCTCGGGCAGCTGGATTGCCTAATCGCAATGACTCTAACGATGGGTGAGTCATCGTTGTGGGAGCCTTGGTCATGGGTTCTGATAGGAGAGTGATATCGAGGCTAGACAGGCTCATCGGTAAAGCCTGTTTGCCGAGGACGAAGGCCATGGCAAAAGGAGCAATCAGCGGCCGTGTTTCATTCAGTGGAAAGGGTGCTGGGGCATCATACGCCGCGAATAACACGAACGCTTCTAGGTCTGCAGCCAACAAGGTGGCTGCTTCAAGCAATCCTCCTCCAAATGTCGAATCATAACAGGCCAGGCTAGTCGAAGGACGTTGTGAGCCGGAGGCAATACTCCAATAGCCGGCTGCAGCATTGTGAACGGATTGGTGAAATAAGGTTGGGGAGACAATTGGCACTGGAGAGGCTAGCGACTGACAAATCTTATGGAGAATGCCCACTTCCCCACCGGATGAGGCGAACACTGGGGCCATGTCTTTGGGGGAAAGCTGACTATTGTGTACAGCTTCTTGCGCAACTTCTAAGGACCAACGAACGATTTCACTACTCCGGCGGCGTTCGTTGGCCGGTAGTATCGAGGGCATGGGATCTGGTGTCACAGAGTTATCATAGGGACGTTGTTCCTTGAACAGATTTCTACACGAGTCCCAATTTTCAATCCCTGGTCCAAGCACCCCGACGCCATGCACAAAGATTTTCATCAGTGTCTTCCTAAAATCAACGTACAGTTGTTTCCACCAAATCCAAAAAAATTACTCATGATGTAGTGAATGGGCCGTTCCTGGTTTTCGAGCAGGATTTGACTGGAAAAGGTCGGATCGACGGTGCTGGTGTTCAGGCAACCTGGAAGAAACCCCTGTTGCAGACAGAGATCTCCTAACACCACTTCAACTGCGCCAGCGGCGCCAAGGGTATGCCCCGTCCAGCCTTTTGTGGAACTACAGGGAGTTTTGTTCTGAAACATGGTCGACACGGCGCGGTCTTCGGTTTGGTCATTCGCCACAGTTGCTGTCCCATGTAAGTGAATAAAATCGATGTCGGAAACGGAAAGATTGCTCCTTTCCAACGATGCTTGCATGGACAATAGAGCACCTCGACCAGTGGGATGAGGATGTGACATATGGTAGG
>JAQBGS010000261.1:0-2779 GCA_032128535.1 Nitrospirota bacterium | reverse complement strand
TTTGCTGTTTGTGGGAGTCCTGGGGGCTTTAGCAGCAGTAATTGGAGCTGTTCTTGCGTCGGCAGAAGGTGATATTAAACGAATGTTTGCCTATGGAGGAATCTCACATATTGGCATCATTTTGATTGGGCTCAGTCAAGGCAATCAAACGGGGTTTGTGGGAGGCGTATTTTACTTATTGAATGATGCCGTGATGCAGGCTTCCCTGTTTTTTATCGCAGGCGTGGCGTTTAGCCAATACGGCGTTCGAACTTTGGATGATGTCGGGCGTATTGGGAAAAATGCTCCCTGGTTGACGGGTTCTCTCATCGTGGTTGCCATGGGGATGATTGGACTGCCGCCAACGGGTGGATTTTTTGGAAAGTGGTATATCATTCTGGGAGCACTGGAAGCCAATAACTATCTTGCCGTTGGTGCCGTTCTCCTTTCAACGCTTCTCACGCTCGCGTATTTTGTCAGAATTTTCGAACGCCTCTTTCGTCAGGCCTCAACTTCCTCAAGGGCTGAATTGGTTGAAACGCCTATCCAAATCAAATTGAGTTTAGGGATGACGTCTGTGGCCATTTTGGTTCTCGGTCTATGGAGTGATCCCATTGTGGGCGCGTTAATTCGTCAAGCGTTGCCGCCAGGTCTTTGAGTGGAATGATGTCAATTTTTATTCTGATTCCCCTTTGTCCTTTAATAGCCGCTGTGGTGCTGGCTCTAGGCGGACGCCGGTGGGGTGAACAGAGTCACCGAATCGGAATACCAGCTCTAGGACTTTCCTTCGGTTTTTCGGTCTGGGCGTTCTTGGAGGTTGTCAGGAATGGGCCCGTTTCGGTGCCGCTTTACCGGTTGTTTCAAGCCGGATCACTCGTGGTTGACCTGAATTTGTATATTGATCAGGTCACTGTCCTCCTGTTGCTACTGGTAACTGGAGTCAGCAGTGTCGTGCATGTCTTTTCTTCGCGCTACATGATTGGTGATCCTCGCTATAATCGGTTCTTTGCGGTGATCGCATTCTTTACGTTTTCGATGTTGATGTTGGTGATGAGCGGGAATCTGCTGATGCTCTACGTCTTTTGGGAAGTGATGGGACTGTGTTCATACCTGCTCATCTCCCATTGGGCCCAACGCAAGCCAGCGATTCAAGCCGCTACCAAAGCGTTTATCGTCAATGCCATTGCCGATGTCGGGTTAGGCTTCGGCATCATTTTAACCTTTGCGACATTTGGCACGCTTGATATTCAGACGATCTTGTCCCAGGCAGAAAGCTTGCAAGATCAGACCATTAACCTGTTCGGGTGGATGGGGATGGATTATGACATCCATCCGGTCACGATTATCCCGTTTTTCTTATTTATGGGTGCAATGGGCAAGTCCGCACAATTACCATTTCACGTGTGGCTTCCGTTCGCCATGGAAGCCCCAACGCCGGTGTCTGCGTTGATTCATGCCGCAACGATGGTCAACGCCGGTCCATTTTTGCTGATTCGTTTGAGTCCATTAATCATACTGTCACCAGAGGCCATGATATTTATTGCGATAGTCGGAGGAACGACCGCCTTGTTTGCGGCCATGGTGTCGATGGTGCAGTCGGATATTAAAAAGAATCTGGCGTATTCCACGATGAGTCAGATTGGGTTCATGATCATGTTGTGCGGAATGGGGGCCTTTGTCGCAGCCTTATTTCATTTGCTCGCCCATGGGTGTTTAAAAGCCTTCTTGTTTTTATCAACTGGCAATGCGTTACAAGCAGTCCATACCAATCATCATCCCGAGTCTTCTCACCAGACTCATTCGAAGGCTCACATCGTTCTTTATATTGGAGCGTTGGTCCTGGCCTGTCTGCCGCCCTTTGTCATCTTTTCAAGCCCTTATGAAGGCCTGTGGGTCGCTAATGGATTTGCGTCAGCGAGAATAGTATTTTGGGCCATTGGTCTTGCCACGGTCTTCTTTACCGCCATCTATCTTTTTCGTGGGATTATGCTTCTCTTTCAATATGGACCTACAATTCATGATGGGGGAAAAGGAAATTCCTTGTCAGTCAGGCCACAGTTATTTTCCCCAGTCCATATTGTGGTTTTTGTTCTGGTGGGAGGGGGGATGTCTTCCCTGCTCATGAGTTGTTGGACATGGTTGGTTGAATTTCTCACTCCGGCCCTGCCCATCGTCTCATCGGTAGAGTTTGGCGTGCCACCAACCAAAGGAACTTTATGGTGGATGCTGGTACCCATCGGAGTGGCGGTTTGTGGATGGGTGTATGCGATTTCTTCTCAAGCGACCGGTCATCGGATGGATGCAAAAGAGATGGCTTGGAAGAAGGTGTTGTATGTCGTATTTCTCCATAAAGGATATTTCGACGAATGTTACGAAGTTTATTTCGTGCAACCCACACTTCGTTTCGCCAATTGGCTGTGGCGGATTGTGGATATTCGCGGATTTGATCGAGCCATTCACGGCATCGCCTCCTTTTCAATCATTTTTGCGAATTGGCTCTGGCGAGTGATTGATATTAAGGGCATTGATCGTGCGGTTATGGGTTTAGGAGGATCAAGTGTGGGATTGGGGAATTGGTTGTGGCGGGTCGTTGATATTCGTTGGTTGGAAGCCAATATTGGGCAAGTCTTAAAACATGCGGATTCCGCTGGGCTGGCCTTACAAGAAGTCGATTCTCGTACACTTCAACATCATTTACTGGTCATGGTCCTTTGGCTTGTGTCAGCCATTGGGCTCTTATATTTTTTAGTGTAAGGGATTGCAGAGTTTCTTTCCTCAGTGAGCCTGATGAGTTGAGGGC
>JAQBGS010000260.1:0-9960 GCA_032128535.1 Nitrospirota bacterium | reverse complement strand
GATCCCATTGATGTCATGCTGGGAGAATCCGCACTGACTGTTGATCGAGAAGCCTTACGCCAAGGACTGGGCCTCCATCTCCCACTCTACGAACAATGGTGGAATTATCTCACCGCGCTTTCCCAAGCCGACTTCGGGCATTCCTTATTTTCCGGTCGCCCCATCGTCGATCTCCTCTTTGAACGCATTCCCGCAACCTTGCACCTGAGTGCCATTGCCCTACTCGTCGCGATCATCATCGCTCTGCCGCTTGGGGTATTGGCTGCTACTCGCCAACATTCATTCTATGATTACGGAAGTATGGGCTTCGCGTTGATCGGCATCTCCATCCCAAATTTCTGGATGGGGCCCTTATTGATTTTAGTCGGTGCCCTGTGGCTAGGATGGTTCCCAGTCAGCGGACAAGCAGGCTGGAATGCCGTCGTCCTCCCTGCCTTAACCTTGGGCACGGCCATGGCCGCCATCCTGGCCAGAATGATTCGCAGCAGCCTCTTAGAGATTTTAGGGGAAGACTTTCTCCGAACCGCTCGCGCTAAGGGACTCTCACCCATGAAAGCCATTTTCATCCATGCGCTTCCCAACGCCCTCTTACCCGTTCTGACACTCTTGGGGCTTCAGCTTGGAGGCTTACTGGGTGGCGCCGTCATCACGGAAACCGTGTTTGCGTGGCCTGGCTTGGGACTCCTGATGATTGAAGCCATTCAACAACGCGACTATCCGGTTGTGCAAGCGGCCGTGCTCTGCATCAGCATGACCTACATTTTCGTGAATCTCTTCACCGACTTGTTGTATGCCTGGCTCGACCCTCGCATTGATTGGCAGAACCCAGCATGATGCGGCTGTGGCTTCCACTCAGCATTATGGTGATGTGGGGCATGATAGCCTTGGTCAGCCCCGTGCTTCCTCTCACACCTGACACGATTGACCTCACCCACATTCTCGTAGGGCCTGGCCAGGATCATTGGTTTGGCTTTGATGAACTCGGACGACCCATTGCCGACCGTCTCATGACCGGGGCAAAGACGTCTTTTGTGGTGTCACTCAGCGTCGTGGCGCTGGGCATCCTCATCGGGGGAATTTTAGGAATTTCTAGTGGATACTTCAGTGGATGGGTCGATCAGATCTTCGTCCGTATCGTGGACATCATGCTGGCCTTTCCTGGCCTGCTGTTGGCTATTGCCTTGGCGGGAGCCCTCGGACCGGGGATTGAAAACGTCGTGTTGGCCTTGGTGATTGTGGGGTGGGTCGGTTATGCCCGTTTAGCGCGTGGACAGGTCTTAGCCCTGAAACATGCCGATCACATCATCGCCGCACAAGCCATGGGGGCCTCCCCCTGGCGCATCATGGGAAAACACCTGCTTCCTCTTATCACCGCCCCCCTCATTATCGAGGCCAGCTTTGGCATTGCCAGCGCCATCATTGCTGAAGCAGGCTTATCCTTTTTGGGACTGGGAGTCCAGCCCCCTCAGGCCTCATGGGGCAGCATGATTCGTGATGGGACACGTTATATGTTAGTGGCACCACACTTGGTCCTCATTCCCGGCCTCACGCTGATGGCCGTCGTATTGGCCGCCAACCTCCTTGGCGACTGGCTTCGTGATTGGCTGGATGTGAAAGAACCGAAAAAGATGGGATAAGGGGATAACAACGAAGACGTTCAGCCCGTCTTTTGATAACGCCATCACGACATCGCCTCCAAATTCTCAAAAAATACGGAACGAATTCAAATACAGGAATCCCGCCTTAATCAACAGTAGCTTTCTGATTCAGGTCAAGGGAATGCCGGCTTGAAATATCTCTGATAAATCCTGAATAGGAAGGATGGTCGCCATTGTTCCAGGAATTCAGGGACAATTCGATAGGAAATTCCTGACCATTTTTTCTCAACCCATGAAGTGAAAGGGTCTTCCTCAAAACCCGAGGCTCCCCAGTCGCCTGAAGCCGTTTCATTCCGTTGACATGCGCTTCCCGGTATCGGGAGGGCATAATGGCCGTAAGGGGCTGGCCAAAAATTTCTTCGGCGGAATACCCAAACATCGATTCAGCCGCAGGATTCCAGGACATAATGCGGCCATGATGATTAGCTAACACAATGGCATCATTGGCTGCTTGAAAAACCGCCTGAAAGCGTCTTTCGCTTTCCAATAAGGAATGATGTGCCAGTTCAATCTTTTTCCCCAGATGTTGCGCCTTCAGCGCATGACGAATCGCTGTCTTGATTTCTGGCCGGTTAATGGGTTTGTGAAGAAAATCAAACGCCCCGAGTTTTTCAAGCGGCCCCGTGACAGAATCAAGCGTCGTACAGCTTGTCAAAATAATAACGGGAAGCCCAGGAGCGAATTTCCCCATTCGTTCCAGAACAAGCAACCCATCAATGCCAGGAAGTCGAATATCCAAAAGTACGGCGTCATACGTGCACACCTTTACCCGCTCTAGGGCGTCTTCCCCAGTTGTGGCAACATCAATATGATATCCTTCTCCTTCGAGAAGATCCTGTAACGTCAGAACAATATCAGGTTCGTCATCGACCACAAGAATAGATGAAGTTCTTGCCGAAACAGCATGAACCATAGCTTCCCTCCTACTCCTTAAGTGGGTGCAAGAAACCTTCCTCACCTCTGACAAAGTTGACTGACAAAATAGATCTATGGATAGAATGGGCAGCAAGCTCTGTACCAAGACTTGCTTTTCAATTCAGTGAAGACTCCAGTTTTTGAAACCCTTATTTTTCAAGGGAAAATAACAATAGATAGGCAAGAGTGAACAGCTTGAAACAGTTTAAATTCAATTAAATGTTATCCGTTCGGATACAGCTATTTATCCAAATAGATACATACTCTCGATTACAGGACAGTTGAATTCCATCGCGTCCGGAAGGACCAAGGGTAGTTTAAAAATGGGAAGGGTTTATTAACAGTCTGACATTACAGATTAGGCGTTCGGATTTAGGGGCAAATTCGAATTAAATTCGAGTGTGACTCCTATTATTACGCCTTTCTGGTTAGTGCGGGATGCTCATCATCAATATTTTTTTCTCATTGACGGTTTTCAGCTGATCGAACGCATCCATCAACTGTTCTTTTACGGCCTCATTCGGGGCAAAGGAATCGGCATAGGCCTCATATCGCTGACGCATTTCCTTAATTACTTCATCCTCTTTTGCTTTTTTCTCGGGTGTAAGGGACGCCTGGTGGCTTCCTTGGTTGCCTTTACACATATTAAAAATAGGTTCACAATATTTATAACATTCAGGATTCGTGTAGATCATAACGTCTGCCGTTTCACACTGGCACTCACAAACGGCTCCACCAGCTCCATGAGTCTTATTTGACTGCTTGTTGGCTTTTCGTTCTTCCCGCTCACGTTCATTTTGCTTCATCTTGTTTCGAATGTATTCCCCCATCGGGCCGTTGGTGATTCCAGGCAACACTTCATTGACCTCTTGTAATACATGATCTCCTGGGTCTTCTGAGAGCTGAATAGATGTACGATTATTATCTAACCGGGGTCCCGCAAGACTAAACGTACCCGAAATGTTCTTCCTTACCGGCAATGAAGATATACACCCGGTAATGTCATTTGGGTCAATCAACTGAGCGGAATAGGTACCGCGTAGAACATGACGGGAAGCTTCTTCGATTGTCACTTTTCCAGACAAAGGAAAATAATGGATCCCGGATCCGCAACCACCAACTTGCCCTGGGCCAATCGCCTGATACCAACCAGTTGCGCGTCCCTGACCGTCAGTGCTCTTGGAAACTTCAATACTCGCATTATCAAAACTTCCCACGAACCCATAATCGATTAGGGGAATGGCAATCCTAATAATTGAACCATCCTTGCTTTCTATATCTCGAACAGCTTTTATTTGGCCCGCAATGACGTTCTCTGGCCCACGTTCGGCAATAGCACCCATCGCATTGCGCATACGTTCCAACGACATACCTGGCCTGATGGCTTCATCGACAATACTGGCGATATCTGCTTCAAGGGATAAGTTTATTTGAGTATGTGGCCCACAGGCATCGTCTCTGAATGCATTTGGGCAAGCCCCCCTATTGACTCGACTCGTGGATACACGCCAACTTTGGGTTTTTAAACCTTGATCAATTTGCGCCTGTGCGAGTTGTACCCCGGAATCGGGCTGATCGAATTGAGTACCTTTCGATTTTTTGTGCTTAGGTTTTTTCGGCTTTGGTGGTGAGGCAGTCTTGGGTGTGAGGAGATTTGAACTTGCTGTATTAAAAATGACCTTAAGGATTGGTCTTTGTGATTGAGAGTTTTGAGGTTTATTGGCAATGTTTGATATGACAAACACCTTATGTTCGCCAGTCTTCACTGGAATAGAAAATGCAAATGAGATATGTTGCGGTTGATGAGCATCTGGGAACACAGTCGGTTGGACTCGTTTTTCACCATCTGCTGTCGTCATTGCCAGCGCGAGCAGATTATGGCCGCTCCCTTCTGCAAGAATGGTGAAATTTGCTTGACCCGTGAAGGTAAATTCAAGATCCAAACACCGTGCGGCAACGGGTTCTATTTCCTCAATGGTTATTGTTCGAGGTATGGTCGTTTTTTGGACAGGAACTTCATCGCATCCGCCAAACACATATTTATGCCATTTCTTTTTACGTTCTTCGTCATTGGTTGGAAAATTACCTGGGTATTCAGATAACCGTTTCTTCCAATAAGCTGAGAAGGTTCCGATAAAATTTGGATAGGCTCGGCTTAGACCGAAACCAAACTTCTTTTGCAAAGCGGAATCAAGCCATTCGTACTCATCTTTCCAATGCGAAGATTTATGCGACGTATTAAAAAAATCATGGAGATATGAATAGTTAGGAGGCACAAATTGTTTCGGGTTAGGACGACCATTCGCACTGTTGTATTCGCCTAAGAATTGCCAAAAAGATTGAGATTGATAGGTCCGTTCTTGCCCACATGGCTTATCGGATAACCCTCCGGCATAGACATAAAGTTTTTCTGAGTAGGGACGCAGCCCTATTTGACAAAACGTATAGGGTTTTTTGTGTAATAGTTTTCTTGCCGTCTCAATGCCTACGGCTTCAGCAGTTCCTTCAAGAATCCATTTGCCCTGCCCACAGTTTTTCTGAAACATCGGGTACGCATATTGTATGGTATGAAACAACTCATGCGCTAAATCCTGGTACCCTTTCGTAGTTAGTTTTCCATCTTTAAAAATTGTACCTGAAAGTGGATTAATTTGAATGACAGTTACCTTACTCGAATCATCGCAATCACTTAATGCTCTTGCCGTTCCATCAAATGGAAACACATGGACTTCGTAAAATTTTCCTTCAGAGGTTTTTGCCTCATATCGCGGTTCCTTAAACCCTAGTAACTCAAACTCATTTGCAATTTTCTCAAGCCAGGTTTCTACCTCCTGTTCTTGATCATCAGTTAAGTAGTTTTGTACGTTAACAACGCTATCAGGGTCAGGAACAGTAAAACCTAAAATCTCTTTCTCTTTTCCTATTAATTTCTCTACAACTTTAAATTTCTTTATTGACCATGTATTTGATTCGGCTGCCGAAGTAAATGGGAAAAAGAGCATGACAAAAACAGCAACCCATACAACATAATTCTTATTCCCTCTATAAGCTCCTGGCACTATTAACGTTGTCCTATCCATTATCAATTTCATTTTCGCTTCCGCTTGCGATGTCGCAAACTCCATGTTTGTGCTCGAATGGCGAAACCAAAGTGGCGCACTGTGGATCGCGAATACAATCACGACTCTCAACCAAGAGGCTGTCGTAGCAAAACTGTGAAAAACAAACCAGTTCTCCCATCAATACAAATTTCCCATCGTGGGAAGTATATCTTTCGATTCCAGTTGTAGCTACTTGCCGCAGGTGACCCATACTTCCGGGATCGCTGAGAGATTCTTGAATTCTGGTGTCCGAGCGGCATCATTGGTGTCCATCTTTGGCCCGCGGTAATGAATATCACGTCCATTCACCGTGATCGCTCCGTAATGACTTGTGGCGGTAGGATAGCCCATCGCTTTTACTTTCTCCGTTACCCTATCCATCTCCCTACTTTGAGCTTCGATCACCTCGCCTATTTTTTCTGGAGGCACTGAGTTGGCCATCTCCTTATATTTTTTCTGAATCGCTGCCATCTCTTTGTTACTGTACTCTTGCCCAATTTGTTGGATCTGCTTCTCCACCTCTCTTGGCGGTAAGCTGCGTTGGTCGGCCGACAATTCCCCGAGGAATAAGTCCAGGTTCTGAAAATACTCACCTCCATACTCCACCACCGCGTGGCTTTTGGAAAGAAGGATAATCGCCGGGCGACCACGGAACGTTCCACTCGCCGTGGCGTCGAACTCCACCATCAAGTTACCGGTTCGATATTCCGTTGTTGAGCAATGGCCTGCCTCGAACGTAAAGCTTTCGTCCCCCAATGCTAAGGTCAGGATTTTGACAGGAGTCTTCGGTCGGGGCTTGGTTTCTTTTTCATAATCCAGCTCTTCAGCACCGCACGTGAGATGGAATTTCATTGGCACTTGCCCTCTTTCCCCTGACACAGCCCCCTCCCATTCCAGGGTCTCGCCATTGAAAGGAAAAGTCGGGTGATCTGATTGATAGGATTGTTTCCCTAGCGAAAACCACACGCCTCCTTCTCGCGAACTTCCGTTTACCCGTAATTCTCCTGTTTCCTTGCCAGGGGATTGACGTGCGTGAATACTGAGCCGCCCTCTACTCCGATCTCTTACTACGCATTCGATCACCTTCAGTTCATACCGCTTTCCTGCGACCTCAACGTAGGCGGTACCATTATTGGCCGTCGCTGCATGAAACGCTTGCTGCTCCTTTTTCAATTTCTCCGCCTGTTGTTTGGCCCCTTTGTTGGCCGCGTCTCCCATCATGTTTTCTATTTGGTCCTGGCTCTTCGGATCCATACCTAACTTTTTAAACATTTCCCTCATTTGCTTCATGTCCTGTTGCTGCTTGGCTGGTCCACCTCTTTCCGCATGAGTATGTCCTGTAAAGGTCAACAAGAATAAAAAGGCCATCCCAATCCAGAGCCTGTGTGTCATCTTCATACAATCTCCCATTCATTACCCATCAAGGTTGCTTGGGAATAAACAAACAACCCGAATTGTTTTCTTTAAATGAAATTCCAACCATTTCTGAACCCCTTTTGGATTCATTTGGACTTCCCCATTCCATCAGCTAGCCACTGTCCCCGTTATGTGTGTCTGTTTAGAAGTCATCACATACATGACGATTTTTGTTCTCTTCGGCAAATTTCTCAAAGGACATTTGCGGCATCATCCCAGCAGCTAACTTGCTGCATTCCTGCATTTTCTTTATTTCTGGCCGATTCATCATGTCCTTGCCGTAAACCATGGCTTTGTCCTGTGCCGTATCGCGGTTGCCGCTTCTACACAAGGCCCCAATCTCAGCTTCCATTTCCTTCCCTTCTTGCTCCAACCCTTTAAAGGAAGAACGATCAAGATTTTTCATACAGGCCATCGCCTTCTGCATCTGTTCCATGTTCATATTCGGAGGCATCTCCTTCGGGCTCTGAGCAAACGCGACAATCGGAAAAAGAACAAAAATAGCGATGATGATTATTCATTAGAATACCTCCGAAATGACTCATGAAATGAACAAAGAGTAAGCCTTGAGCGAACAGTGGTTAATCAGAGTGGTTTCCGCGATCGTCACACGTTTTCCCATTCGTTATCTATACACGTTGAGGGTGAGGGGCGATACCACCAATGGGGAGCAAACAGATACTTATCAAAAGATGAGATTTAAGAGCAAATAGATGAATGGATAGCCCCAAAAACCAAGAGCCTCTATGGTTTTATACTCATAGAGGCTCTTTCAGCTTTACTTGCTGTGACGGATGGCCTTCATTCATGACGGCACTTGTCGTTCGACGATGGGGTTAATCGTCACATCTCCGAGTCATACCAGGACAACCCGCTTACTCAACGACTTGAACATGGAGAAGGTCAATTAAGGCGTTTCTTTTTTCTCAAAAGGCAATGGAAAGGAGATGATGATCCCGCCCATGACATCCCCTAATTTGAAGTCGCGCTTTCCACTCAAAATATGTCCATTATGACAATTTACACAGGCCTTGGAGGTTGCTCGATCCGCATAGATAGCTTTAAAGAACCGTTGATCACCTCTAGTAATAATCCCGCTATACACCTCACCCGGATCGTCAGCCACCACTTGCAACCCTGTCTCTTCAAAAACGGTACTCGGCCCGTTCTCCTCATAAATTGGCCAGAGACTTGCCAGACGATAGCGAAGACCAGTTCCACCCATTTCGACAACCCGGCCGGCCATTAAAAGCATTTGGGCCGGGAGGGGAAGCGCCTTTCGTTGTTTCCAGGCTTCGGCCGCCACCACCACGCGCTCTTCCTGCAATCGATCTACAACATGCGTCGTGTACAAGGCCCGATCCGCAGCAATGACCGCATGAATGTAATCAGCCACAACCTTTGGTGAAAAGTCTACCTCTATCTTCTCTTCCTCAGCAGCGAAGGCCACCCCCATACCCCCAAGGACAAAAACGGCACTCACCATTAATAATCTGACCATGCCACATTTCGTGTTCATAACCGCCCCTCCTTTCCCCACTTCAGCATTCGTGGGAATAATACTCGAGTCCAAAAAAAATCAGCATCAGGATCCCCCCCTCGTACCCAAATATTCCCATGCGTCTCAAATCCTCACCGACACTGGGCTCATCCGCCTTCTATGGAATTTGTCGCCGTTTCGAAGGAATAATTTCCTGCCCCTCTTCTAATAATTCTAACCCAAACCGGGGATTGTCTTCTATTTCATGCGCGCTCCGCCGACCCTGCGGAGACTGAAAGGTAAACTGTGCCGGAGTCACACTATTTGAATTGACGGTCACCGTTTGTTCTACAAACGTTTTGACACCTGGGTGCCAGGCCGCCAGCACATATTCTCCAGGAGGAATATCCGAAATATGGAATTTCCCATCTTCTTTGGTAATGGCAAAATAGGGATTCTCGGCCACTAACCCCCAGGAATACATATAGGGATGAAACCCGCATTGCATCACAAACACATTCCGCCCTTTTCGTAAATGAATTTTTTCTACCATCGGCTCACCAGCCATGTATTTCTTCCCAAAAATTCCCGCCAGGTTCAAGTAAGGATTCATGGGCAAGGGTCGATTAAACAGGACTCGCGCGCCCCGCTCTCTGGCAGTTTCATACCCTTGAATATCATGTTGCACGGGATCCATATTGACCACTTCAATTTCATCCTTGTCTTTTATGACGTTCACGAACGGAATAAAATCACAGTCGATGGACTCAATCCTGACCTTCGGCAAGGAAAATGTTTTTCCTTTGGTCACATCTTTGAGCATGACCACCACATCCTTAAGCGTATCATTCGGACCAATAATAAAGTCCTCCACAAGCCGCCACCCCGTTCCCGTTGAGATAGTTCCACAAAACACCGGATCCGGAATGGTCACCAAATTGAAGGCCATGGGTCGGGGTTGCCCGCCTTCTATCGTCACCGTACCCTGAATAGTCCCCCCATTGGTCACCTTGATTTCATCGTAGGACCAAGCCGGTTGCGCGAGAAGAGCAGCCAGCCCAACCCCTAAAATCCCTTTCCATAACATTCGGCCCTTCATTGCGTCCCCTCCCTCACATGTATTGATATCAATATTCAGTGACATTCTATAGCAACATGACCCCATAAAAAAGGCGGGGAAGTCTAAAGACTTCCCCGCCTTTTCGTTCACCCGTTGCGGGTGATTACTTCGCCACGGCAGAAATGATCTTGGGCGTACCCAGGTCATCAAGCTTGGCTTGTTTATTTGAAGACATAGAACCCTCCAATGGAAGAATTCGTTGATCGGTGCTCGGCAATACCCGGAGATACCCCCATTGTCCCGATTGGGAATAGGGTAACCGGCCATTGC
>JAQBGS010000259.1:0-7090 GCA_032128535.1 Nitrospirota bacterium | reverse complement strand
CCTCGTTTCGCCTCTCGTCTGCCAACATGATCTTCACTGCTGACGTCTTGACCAATTCAGGATATATCAAGCCGAAAAATTTGAATTTATCCACGACAGACTCGGTGACGAACTATTATAAAGTGTCCGCACGGGTCACCTTTTTGGATTATTTCCGGGAGATGTTTTATCCGTTTTTTCAGGCCAGGTACCCAGGGCTGACCGAGCAGCGGCTCATTGCAAGTCTCAGTCTGGCCAGTCTAGAGAAGTACTTGCGGCACACGACGAAAATCGGGCTCTTGCATAATGCCGATGATATTATCCTCGAGGCCGGCGAACTGGATTATCTCATAAAGGTGTTCGGGCCGCGGTCCAAAATTTATCCTCGCGGGGGGCATTGCGGCAATCTGGCCCACCGGGCCACCCTGGCCTATATCGTGGATTTCTTTAAAAATCCTCTTACCGTCCACCCGGTCCAGAACGATGACGAATCGTATCCGATGCGCCAACCGATTTTTGTTTTCCCCCCGAAGCCTCGTGTACCGGTTCCGGACAATCCTTCTGCCCCTCAAGTGACAAGGACCACCTCCTCCCAAGCCTATCTCGATTTCAGGGCACAACTCGATCAACACATCCAGGACTTGGAGCGTAAGCTTGAAGAATCTCATGCGTATCTCCAGACCGCGCAGGCTCAGGCGACTTTATCCGATATCGTTCTGGACTCCGTTCTTCTGGTCAGTGCGGGCACGGTTCCGGACGCGGCGGACCAAATGATTGAACCGGCTAAGCGCCCGATCGAGGACGTGGTGCGCCCTGGTGTCCGGTTTCTCGTGGATGTCTATGATCCCATCGAAGGGTTCAACCGGGGGGTGTATAAATTTAATGCCAAATTTGATGAGTATGTCTTTCTGCCGGTTGTGGAAGGGTATGAAACCGTCATGCCGGATTTCTTCGAAGATCGTCTCTCCAATTTTTTCTCGAACATCGAGGACATTCGTAATCTGTTGAACTCCATTCTCCAAATCAAGGGGGAAACGACGCTCAGAACTCTTGGACGATTTCTAGTGAATAGCACGTTCGGGCTGGGAGGTTTTTTCGATCATGCCACTCCGTTAGGATTACCCCAACAAACGGAGGATTTTGGACAAACGCTCGGACATTACGGGCTGAACCCCGGCGCCTATATCGTGCTTCCTATTTTTGGACCGTCATCAATGAGGGATACCACAGGGCTGTTGGCTGATTCCGCAGCGCGCTTTTTCTATTTGTACACTCCCTTGCATTTGAATGATCATCTCATACGCAGTTCGGCCTATACCCTGACATGGGCAGTGGATACGAGACACCAGGTAAATTTTCGTTATTACCAGACCGGCTCTCCCTTCGAATATGATCTGGTTCGCTTCCTCTATACGATGAACCGCGAATTAGAAATTGAGAAGTAGATTGGCATGAGCACTCTTCCCGACTCATCATATTTTCATCTGTACCATCTCTCACCGGGCTCGAATTCCTCTCATTGTTCGTTCCACCCCACCAGGCGCGGGGTCCTTGTCGCGCAAGAACCTGATAGGTCTAATAAAACCTGAAGGTTTTTCAGCGTAACCAGCATTTCCTCCCATCGCTTTCTTTCGTCTGAAAAATACCTGTGAGTCCAGGCTTACCTTTCCGTTCGTTTCTCCTTTTCACAAACTTTTTTCGAGATATTGACTCTCTCAGAAATTATTGGTATTAATTATGATAATAATAATGATTTTCATTTTCATTAAAGAGCTGCAGGCAATTATCACTAAAAACGAAACCATCCACCCTCAACATGACTACGCGTCCCGCAATTCTTCGCCTAACCAAAGAGCTCAAACCGCACTATGGATGCGACACATTATTCTTCCCGGACGAGGATACTCCTCACCCGAAGGGGGTGGGGCGCCTTTCCCTCTTGTGAAGGCCCCCCCACTCCGCTTTTTCTAATCAAAAAAACCAAACCGTAGGAGGTTTCACCCATGAGAATAGGACATTCGACGATACCACGCATGCGCGTACCGGCCTTATTGAAAGGCCAGATGATTTTGTTCGACTTGGCTAGCCTACAAGGACAATGGAGCATTATCTGTCGCTTGCCCCCGTTTGAGTTTGGGGAGGCGATTGTTCTGAATCAATTCCAGCGGACCGTCCAGAAAGAGCGCGCCTTGCTATTGGGTCTGTTGCCTTTCGACGATCTCTTTCTCGACTCCCGCCTACCAAAAGCTAAGATCCTGAGGATTCCCCTCTTGGCCGATCCGTTGCAACGATTACGTTGAGTTTTCGGTTTGATCGGGGAACCTTTCACTAATCGCTGCCAGAGTTATGTTATCGATCCACAGGGAGTCATTCGGTATCACCTTATCCATCAATTAAACTGGCGTGGTCTATCCTTCCTCATCGAAACCTTGAACCATTGCCAAGATCAGCATTCGTCACCCCCCACGCCTTCACTTGGTCTTCGCCTGAGCGCGAACCTTCCTCGTTCACCACAGCCTCAGGAGACAAAAACTTGTACCACGCTTGCGACCACATCCTTACTGGATCATAAAGGAGAACCATCCTATGCCACCGACCCAACCCCTTAAGCTGAATATGTGCGAATGCGGCGATCTCCATCTGACGTATCGCTCCGTTACCCTGCATTTTGGGAGGGCGGAATTTTTGCACTTCGCCGTACAGGTGAGTCGGATGGCCACGGGCGTTTCCCGCACTCCTACGCTTCAACACACAACGGCCTTCACCAATCTAAAAGGTAAGAGTTTTCATTGAAGGCCCAGACACTCTGTAGACGGCCAGTTCGTGAACCGTTACCATCTTTGAGTGAGAGGAATGATGTGGAGAATGTTCAACTGATACCCGACAGGCCCTGAGGCAGGCGATGGTCAAGAACATTTTTACTTCTGATACACATGGCTTGAAATTTCGCAAAAAGTATTGAGGCAATGGCACCAGCAGGTTCAAGAATCAAACCGTTCTCGCTTTTGATGTTTGCACTCTTCTTCTTGACCTTTGTCTGTCTCGTATTCAACCAGTTCGCCATTGCCCAAACAGAGACGAGAGAGAAGCGCATCACCATTGTCCTCAAAGACTTCTATGTCCATCCCAACACCACACAAGCCAAAACTGGGAGGCTCACGTTGGAAGCCGTGAATGAGGGGATGAGTATCCATGAACTGGTCATTCTTAAAACCGATCTGAATCCCTCGGCACTTCCACGAAAAGAAGCCACGCCTCATCAGGGGATTGTCACCGAGTATCTTGTGAATGAAGACGATGCGCGCATTACAACGATTGATGAAATTGAGGAGTTCCCAGCCGGCACCAGCCAGAAGAAAACGGTCGTGTTGGATCCAGGCCACTATGTGCCGTTCTGTAACATCCCCGGGTATTATGACAAAGGGATGTATGCCTCATTACACATCGTGCCGCAGTTCAATGGCCTTTCCTTCCCTCTATTTACCTCTTCAGGAAATTCAGGTATGAAGAAACATTATGGGTTTATCCATTGATCGCGACCAATTTGAAGAAGAGGATTTTTCCCGCTTTGGGCAACGGTTGACCCACAGCCTGCAAGCTCTTGAGCATGTCCTTGCGCAGCCGAATTTTGGCGAAGGCCCACAGACTATTGGTGCAGAACTCGAACTCTCCATTATTAATAGCCAAGGGCAAGCCTATCCTATTAATCGCACTCTCCTTCATTGCGCCCATGACGATCACCTGCAACTCGAATTAGATCGATTTAATCTGGAATATAATTTATCCCCCGTTTCGTTGGTTGGCCAACCCTTTTCCCATCTCCGCACACAATTAACGAACGCCATCCAATCATTAGCGCAATGTGCGGCTGGACTTGGCGGACGTATCGTACCTATTGGCATCTTGCCTACCCTTTGTGCCGAAGAACTCGATTCGCCGGTCATGTCAGATCTCCCCCGCTATCGAGCTCTCTCAGCGGGACTTCGTCGATTGCGCGATGGCCCCTTTCGTATTCACATTAATGGCCTCGAGCCTTTAACCGTGACGTGTTCCGATGTCACGCTGGAGGGGGCCACGACTTCTTTTCAGATTCATCTGCGGGTGAACCCTCGGGATTTCGCCCATGTTTATAATGCCGCGCAACTGGTCACGCCCATCGTCTTAGCGCTGAGTGCCAATAGCCCCATTTTTTTACAGCATCAGCTCTGGGAAGAAACACGCGTGGCTTTGTTTAAACAAGCGATCGATAGTCGCAAGACGCAGGAGGGGGACTGGCAAACTCCAGCTCGTGTCTCCTTTGGGCATGGATGGGTTCGCCAAGGCGCCTATGAATTGTTTGCCGAAGCCGTAGGATTACATCCGCCCCTGTTGCCGGTTCTCAGTCCTGAAGACCCCATGGAATGCCTCCGGCAGGGGCACTTACCCCAACTCGAAGAGTTGCGCCTACACCAAGGCACCGTGTGGCGATGGAATCGTGCCATCTATGATGCCAGTGCGGATGGACATTTACGTGTAGAATTGCGGGCCTTGCCCTCCGGACCCACGCCCATCGATATGGCCGCGAATGCCGCATTTCTGATTGGGCTCACCTTGGGCATGCGTGAGCACATCGAGCGTATTCTGCACCAATTTCCATTTGAATACGCTCATCGAAATTTCTATCGGGCGGCTGAATGTGGCATGGCGGCCATGTTCGTCTGGCCGAATAGGGCCACACACGGACTGCGGGAAATTTCGGTGTATGACTTGGCCAAAGAATTATTGCCGATGGCCGAGCAAGGTTTGGAAAACTGCGGGGTGGAGCGGAAAGAAATCCAAACCATGCTGCAGGTGATTCGGGATCGTCTAGAAACGCGCATCAACGGGGCACGTTGGCAAGTCCAGCGCTTGGCCCTGTATGAACAACAGGGCCACGATCGATCCACGGCCTTGACTCGCATGCTTGAAGATTATCTGCAACAGTCCCAAACAGATATGCCCGTTTCGCAATGGAGCCTGCATCTCGAATGAATCACCCATGCCCCATACCTCGATGGGAGGCCCCCACTCGACAAGACGTGGGCCCTACGGTTGAGGAATTTCTACGAAAATTGGGTGGCCCCACCTTTCTCTGGCTTCCGGGTGTAGATACCACGTGCACGCGAGCAATGAGTACCCTATTGCACGGCAATGAACCCTCTGGTGTGCAAGCACTTCACCGCTGGATTCGAGGAGGTCACCAGCCACACGTTAATGTTCTGTGTTTTATTGGGGCCATTGGCGCAGCATTGACCGAACCCCTTTTCTCGCATCGATGCGTACCAGATGGCAAGGATCTCAATCGGTGTTTTCGGCCCCCATTTGAAGGGCCGGAAGGTACTATCGCCCAAGCCATGCTGGAAGAATTGCATCAGACACAACCAGAAGCGTTGATTGATATTCACAATACCTCAGGCCGCAGTCCGGCTTACGGCGTCACGACGCGAAATGGAGTCATGCAAGAAACGTTGACTGGAATCTTCTGTGACCACTTAGTGGTCACTGATTTGCGACTAGGCACGTTGATGGAAGCTACGGAAACCGCCTGGCCGACCGTTACCATTGAAGCAGGGGGTGCCACCGATCCACAGGCCCATGAGCTGGCTTTTCGGGGATTCTCACGGTATGCCTTGGCCAAGGATTTTTCCGAACTCTCGTCACCAGTGACGGTAGCTCATCATCCTATTCGCGTGGAACTGAAAAATGGCGCCTCCCTGGCCTATGCCTCTGCACCGATAGCTGAGGTCGACCTCACCCTTCCTCCAGATGTGGATCGATTAAATTTCGGAACCTTATCCACTCAAGAACGACTGGGATGGGTTGGAGCACAAGGCTTGGAAGTCCTATGGGCAATAGATGCAACTGGGCAAAACCTCACCTCCACGCTCTTCTCGGTGCACAACGGAGAACTTCGGTTGGCTCATCCCAGTCGACTGATGATGGCTACCACGAACCCAGACATCGCCAAAAGCGATTGTCTCTTTTACATCCTTCCCGATGAATAGAACACCCCCGCTTTCATTGGGACCCAAGGCCATACTATTTACTAGCTTTATACCTATCTTCCTCTGAACATACTTCAACGAATTGATTCACGTTATTCCCAAATGGTAAGAACTTCCCTTGTCTACGACGATATTTGAGACATTCTGAATATTTCATTTTCTCAGGATTTAAGACTCAACATGCCTCGTATTCTTGAAATTGCGCAACTTGGTGCTCCTGTTATACGGGAGCGGGCAGCCGAGGTCACAGACATTCATGATCCTCAACTACATGCTCTCATTGATGATCTATTTGCCACGGTTGCTGATGAGAACGGCATGGGCATCGCCGCACCACAAGTCTCGGTGTCCAAGCGAATCATTATCCTTTCACCAAAACCCAATGCCCGCTATCCCTATGCGCCGACCATGGAACCCACGGCCATGACCAATCCTGAAATGACCTGGGGTTCATCAGAAATGGAAAAAGATTGGGAGGGTTGCCTCACGGTACCCGGCATTCGAGGACTGGTGCCTCGACATCTTGCCATTCGTGTTCGGTACCAGACTCGTCAAGGGATGCTGATCGAAACGGAATACAAAGGGTTCCTGGCCCGCGTCTTTCAGCATGAAGTGGATCATTTGGACGGCCTCGTTTTTTTAGACCGTGTGGAATCAAACCAAGATCTCGTCACCGAAAACGAATGGCAGAAAATCATCGCTCAACGTTGCCAACTTTGATGATAAAAATCCTCTACACGCACTCTAACCGCCTTCGGCCCCTTCTTCCACCATTCTCCTTTCCCTCCCTCCTTTTTCTCCTGTTCACTGTTCTCTGGTTTTTCACGTTCCCCTAGAATTTTGACAGAGGAAATAGATATTTCATTAGGATTTTTTAATTGACAATATGTATTTTTAAAATTACAATTTCCGCTTCTCAATTCAAAATGACCATCCTTCACGCCTGTCAGCCAATCAGTCGTTGGTAATGAGTACATTGAAGCCATTATGTAGAGGCATTCTCCTTGGCACCTTGGGATTCTTCGCCTCTGGCACCTTGGGAATAACGCACAGTTCTGCCGATATCTCCCATAACCCCAGCATTGCAG
>JAQBGS010000258.1:0-3545 GCA_032128535.1 Nitrospirota bacterium | reverse complement strand
GTCTGCATCAGCTCAGGCCTCGTCGTGCCGAACGGCGATGGATTGAACTGATCCACGACTCGTCCTATCTTGATAGCCTTGAACGACGGTCTCCCGCCGATGGCTATGCGATATTGGATCCAGATACGTCAATGTCCCCAGGCACATTGGATGCAGCCTATTTGGCGACAGGTGGAGCGCTTGCCGCCGTCGATGCGATCATGAAAGGGGACATTGAGCAAGCCTTTTGTGCCGTGCGTCCGCCTGGCCATCATGCGGAATCGGACAGGGCGATGGGGTTTTGCTTTTTGAACACGGTGGCTATTGCGGCGCGTTACATTCAGCAACAGTATGGCGTGCAACGCGTGTTGATTGTGGATTGGGATGTCCACCATGGGAACGGCACCCAACATGCCTTTTACGATGACGCATCGGTCTTGTTTTTCAGTACGCATCAATTTCCCTATTATCCCGGAACCGGACGAGCAACAGAGACTGGGGAAGGCCCAGGCAAGGGATTCACGATTAATGTCCCGTTGTCTGGAGGACAGGGTGATGACGAGTATCGAGAGGTGTTCCATAAGGTCCTCGTCCCGGCCGCCGACACCTTTCAGCCGGAATTTGTACTGATTTCTGCAGGGTTTGATGCCCATCGAGACGATCCGCTCGCGAGCATGGATTTAACTGAACAAGGGTATGCGGAGTTAACGAATATAGTCGCATCCATCGCGAAGAATTATTCCAGGGGAAGAATTTTGGCATGTTTAGAGGGTGGGTATCATTTGCAAGCGCTGGCCGAATCGGTCGATCACCATCTTCTGGCCTTACTGGATAGTGAATGACATGAAACCGAAACGATCATGGCGGCTGCGAATCTGGTTCTTCCTTATTTTGTTGGCGGGAGTCGGGGTGTATTATTTTTACACGGAAGTGCGCCCCGTTGTGATTTTTGGCTTGCGCGACGATTATGCTCATGCCATTCCCTATCAGCAGGTGCCGGTCGGGCTGCAGAGTTTGAAAGCCGAAGAATGTGGACAATGTCATGAAGAAATTTATCAAGAATGGAAGTCGAGCATTCATGCCCAAGCCTTTCATGATCCGTTTTTTCAGGCCTATTGGAAAAAGGATAAGAATATTTGGGTGTGTTTGAATTGCCATACCCCTTTAGAAAATCAGCAGCCCACACTCGTTCAAGATATTCCACGTGGGCGAGTCGAAAAGGCGTTTGAAATTCCCAATTACCGGTTCGACCCGGAGTATCAACAGGAGGGGGTGACGTGTGCGGCCTGTCATGTTCGAGATGGGAAGATTCTCGGACCTTATGATGACTCTGCGGCCCCTCATCCGACCCAATTCGATCCTTCTTTCCGCACCGCACAGGTCTGTTATCGCTGCCATAGCGTGGTCTCCGGTCCCACGCAGTTTTATGCCGTCGGACCCTGCGGGACCTTCAACGAGTATGAAGGGAAGTTTTTCATGAAGGAGAAGGGACTCATTTGTCAGAATTGTCATATGCCGGAAGTGCAGCGACCTGTCGCGAAGGATAGTCCCATTCGAAATGGGCGTCGGCATCTCTGGCGGGGCGGGCATGATCCCGAAATGATTAAGCGAGCGGTAGCCGTGCAGGTCCAGGCTGATCCTCCAGCTCCCCAACCTGGCGACGATGTGACCCTCACCCTCACGCTGATTAATGCCGGAGCAGGGCATAAGATCCCAACCGGGGACCCTGATCGGCATTTTACCGTCGAATTTGAGGTGCGCAATGCTCAGGGAGCAGTGGTGCATCAACAGACCGATACCATGGGACGGTGGATTCTCTGGCAACCGGTCATTGTGGAGGTTTATGATAACCGTCTGTTGCCGTTAGCCAGCCGGGACTACACGTTTGGGTATGAAGTGCCAGAGGGCGAAAAAGGGTGGAGTGTACAGGCCCGAATTCGGTATCATATTTTGACGGATGACCAACATCAGATGTTGAGGAATAAATATAGTCTGACCGCAGAGGATCCCTATGTGTTCACGATTTATGAACGCGAGTTTCCATTGGATCCGACGTTGGCTGCAGCATTAGATGATCAAGAGATCGATCCGCGAGTGGGTTGTGCGCGGCCCGAAGAAAGCGGTCCTTCTGACCAACCGACAGGGATGTTTTCACTTCATTCAGTAAAGGGATAAAGGGGTATGATGGCGACGAAAGATTATTTTATTGATACCGAAACGTTGTCCCAAAATTTGGGGCGTGAAGACTTCGTGCTGATTGATGTCCGCGGGGCTGCTGCATACAGCTCTCATATCCCTGGGGCAGTGAATAGTACCTGGCATGAATACAGCAATCCTGCTGCCGTATCTAAAGGGGTCTTGAATCCAAATTTAGCTCAATTGGAACAGCGGCTTCGGGCATTGGGTATCAATCAGACCAGTGATGTGGTGATTTATTCCAATCCCTTCGATAATTGGGGTGATGAGGGGCGGATGTTTTGGATGTTGCAGTATTTGGGGCATCCCAGTGTACGGATTCTGGATGGGGGCTGGGTGAAGTGGGTGGCCGAGCAACGGCGGTTTGAGCATGAGGTGGTGAAACTTCCCGCCGGTGATTTTACAGTGAGTGAACAGCCCGAACTGATTATCCTTAAAGATGCCCTCAAAAAATTGGTGAAGGGGCAACATCCCAATACGGTGATTCTGGATGCGCGAAGCGTTGAGGAATATGCCGGCAAAGAGATTGATGGTCTGCCACGGGCCGGACATATTCCATCTGCTATTAATATTTCCTGGAATCAGTTTTTGCAAAAAGATGCAACTGTCAAACCTGCGGACCAGGTGCGGAATATTTTTGAAGACCATGGCCTGCGAGAAGACCAGGAGATTATTACGTATTGTCTGGGGGGCGTCAGAGCCGCCTGGGTGTATTGTCTGCTTCGGTATGTGGGATATGATCAGGTGAAAACGTATCCCGGTTCGTGGTGGGAATGGTCCCGAGACTTTGCGGCTCCAGCCGAGAAAGACGTCAAGCTCTTACATAAAGTGAGCAATCCCGAGCCATTGAAGCCATCTTGATCTTGTTGAGGTGGCATGAGAGGATAAGAGAGTTCATGGCATCGGGTGCGTAGATTTTCACTATTTTCATAATAAAGGAGGTCAGGGATGCGTATTGGAAGGTTGGTCAAAGGAATAGGCCTGTTGAGCATGCTCACATTACTCACTGTAGGAACGTGGGGATCAGTAGCTATGGCTGCTGGAAATCCCCATGTGGCTGAGGCAATAGCCCATGCGGAAGGCGCTGCCGAGCATGGTGGTATGGGCCATGCCGATGCGTTGGTGGAGCATGCTCAAGAAGCGTTGACGCATGCTCAAGCTGCCCAAAAAGAAGTGAAAAATCCTCATTTAGATGAAGGCGTCCATGAACTCATGGAAGCCGTGAATCATGGCAAGCAAGGGCATGCCGAAGTTGGGACGAAACATGCTAATAGTGCAGTCATGCATTTAAAAGAGGTTCATTAATTCTTGCCACTGAACATTCTCCGAAAAAGCGGGTGGGGGAAACTCTACCCGCTTTTTTGTGGATA
>JAQBGS010000257.1:0-2532 GCA_032128535.1 Nitrospirota bacterium | reverse complement strand
CGTGCCCGCCGGCTCAGCCAGGCGACCATGCGCAACATTCGTCAAAATCTCTTCTTTGCCTTTTTCTACAATGCCATTGGGGTGCCGGTTGCCGCGGGCGTTCTTTATCCGATGTTCGGCATTCTGTTGAGTCCGATGATTGCCGCAGCCGCAATGACCTTTAGCTCTGTGTCAGTGATTACCAATGCCCTCCGATTGCGAACGACAAAATTATAATTTCTTCAAAGTTTGAAAATCATCCACCCACTCACTGTCGCTTTCCCTTTCGATAAACCCTATACCTGCGCCGCCTTTCTGGTCGGATCACACCATTTTTATCTTGATTTCCTCGGCGTCTTTCATTTGCTGAATGGCGACCTCAAGGTCGACTTCATCAGGATTGTGTTCGCTTTGCTCAATGAGCCGAGCCACAATGTCTTGCTGTTCTAAAACAGAACAATGCCCATGCTGGTCTTGAATAAAAGCTGCCCATGGCACAAAGGTGGTCAAAGGGAATGCTTGGTTCCGATGAGGAGAAATGTCGACATTCAGACCGGAGATAAATATCAGTCGTTTACCATGATAGGCATCGCCATTCACCAAGGTTCGATAGGTGCGGTCAAACTCGCACTGTATGTTGGCTCGGGCCGCAGTCAACAGAGGGAATGCAGAGGAAACGATCCAGGGCATGGGGTGGATTAGATTCTCCTCCAGAAGCCCATGGGTTTCTGGATCCCCAGAAATGTGCCGTTTGAAACCGAACAGTTCAGGGAGAAGCCTCTCTCCAATAGGTTCACGCCCCTGGGTCGGCCATGCGGTTTCTCCTAGAAACTCACGAAGTTCTGAAGAGGCCACGTAACATTTAGACGTGCTGTAGGACTTGCGTGGACGGTATTCCCCATGGTTTCCCACCGCGACGAATTTATCCAGGTGGAGAAACAACCCCTCTACCTTGTTTTCATTTAAGATTTGATTGTTAATGGTGACTGCTGCTTCTTTATCGTGACGATGGAGAAAGATGTTGTCTTTGGCAAAGGCATACTGTCTGAGGTACCACTCAAGCACACTGTCGATCTTCCCGCAGGTTGGCGTGGTCTCGAAATACTCCGTATGCCACCGATGGTAGCTTCCAAAAGAGCAGTTTTCCGGATCGTACCCCACATGGCTGGCATGGATGATCAACAAATCCTTTCCATGGTGCGCATGCGGACCATGCCGGTCGGTGGCGACAATTCCGCCGACCCTTCCGTGATTAAACGGGAAGGTTCCGAAATGTTTGGCGATCAGAATGCCAGGATACCCTTGGTTTTCATCAGAGCAAAAGGCCCGAGAGGGCAAAATTTTTCCCGGTTCAAATCCTAACGAAAGACAAAAGTTATACAGCCGTGCGACAAAGCCGTTGTAGGGAAAGGTTGTACCCTCGAGACTAAAGTCTTCCAGGGCGCCTTTGATGTCAATATTCGCAGAATACATGTGATCGCTTTCCCCTTCTAACCCTGGTGTTTAATTGTTGTGATATTGCATGAGTATTAATTTTACTGTCCCGAACCATCGAAAATCTTTTGACAACGGAAACCCCAAAGAGATCATCAGTGTTTGGTTAACTTAAAACGTGCTCGCATTGATCCACATATGAACAAGAATACTCGCGGCATAGCCCAGCGCAATGGCAGGAGTCCATTTGAGATGACTAAAGAAGGTATATTTCCCTTTTGCCTGTCCCATGAGAGCGACCCCAGCCGCAGATCCTATAGAGAGAAGGCTTCCTCCAACACCCGCCGTCAGCGTCACCAATAACCATTGTCCCTCGGCCATCTCGGGATTCATGGTCAACACGGCAAACATGATCGGGATATTGTCGATAATCGCCGATAAAATACCGACCATCGTATTGGCGAGCGTAGGACCCCATTGGGCATACATGACCTCAGAAGCCACGGCGAGATAGCCAATGAAACCTAGTCCTCCGACGCACACCACCACTCCATAGAAAAACAACAGGGTATCCCATTCTGCCCGCGCCACTTTCCGAAAAATATCAAACGCCACGACTTCGCCGATTTCTTCCTCATGGGCGCCACTCGAGAGCCCCTGCGGACCAGGATGCGGATGATGCCCATACCAGACCTTCAGGTAGTAAGCGAAAAACTGGAGGTAGGCAAGACCGGTCATCATCCCCAGCATGGGAGGAAGATGGAGGAAATTGTGAAAGCTCACCGCTGTGCAAATGGTCAGAAAAAATAATCCCATAATACGTTTAGCCCCAACCTTCATGTTCACAACTTCTGAGGATGGCGCCGGGGATACTTTAGGGACCGCAAAGGTCATGATGATGGCCGGGACGAGAAAGTTCACGACCGAGGGAACAAAGAGCAAGAAAAAGCTAAAGAACTGCAGAATGCCTTTTTGCCAGACCATCAGCGTGGTGATATCGCCAAAGGGACTGAATGCCCCACCGGCATTGGCGGCGACGACGATATTGATACAAGACAAGCTGACAAATTTCGGATTGTCAGACCCCACCGCGAGTACCACTGCGCACATCAACAAGGC
>JAQBGS010000256.1:0-6364 GCA_032128535.1 Nitrospirota bacterium | reverse complement strand
TTCTGGGTGTGGCTGATCGTCCGCTTGGGAAAACTGATATGCCCGTTATCTTCATCAAATTCACAGCCAAAAATAGCTTTCACATACTTCGCAATCTGGCTCCCATCCAAAATGGCTTTCAGGCCTGAACTCACCACATAGTGCTCTAGCCGAATTCCCAGTTCTTCATATTCCTGTGGACTGAACAAGGCATTGAGTTCTTCAAAGCAGTCCGGGACACCAGGGAAAAAGGTCAGGTCGCCACCCATCTGTTTTAAATCTTGATTGGACAGGGATCGGATGGCCTCGACTTCCAACATGCGCTTCATATAGGCCAGTTCTTGATCGTAACCCTTTTCATTAATGAGGGCGGTGCAGCTTGGCCAAAACTCTTTAGGATCAATTCCGGCATGCCGGAGAATCGTATGATCCTGCATGTAATGCGGACTCAGCGTATGATCGAAGTCGTACACGATCGCGATAATATTATGCGGATGGGTCATGGAGATTTCTCGGATGGTTTGACGAAATGCAGTGTAAGTAGACCGGCAAAGACTGTCAATGAAAGTGAAAGGAGAAATGGGGGTCAGTCAGGAACGAACAATTGGTAGCGCAAGGAATGTTTAGATTCCGTATCGCATCCGAGTGCCCTGCTGATGAGAGAGGAGAATTTCCTGAGCACTCAATTCTTTGGGAAAGAGGACGCCGGAAATCTGGGCGCCGTGAATGCTGGCCCCTTCTAAATTGCATTGGGAGAAGTCAAGCCCACGAAGGTCGGCCTGCCGAAAATAACTTCCGCTAAAATCTACTCCCGTGATCTCCATTCCACGAAGATCCACGCTCCGAAAATCACAATTCGCGAATTCAGGCTTTTCCCCTCCCTCGAACCTGGCATTAAATTCGGTAATTTTCCCGTCTCGGAGTAATTGATACATTTTATCGGCTGAGAGTTTTGGCTTCATGTATGACGCCCTTTTACCCTGGTTATCCTAATGGGATTTTTGAAAAATGACTCTGCCAGGACCTGTAACAGGCATCCAACTATTATCGGCAAGATTTGGGGAAGAATAAAGGAGTGGGCAGAAAACGGTTAGCTTGATGTACCGTGAATTACTGAACGAAGTAGGAGCATTCGCGTAAGGACGAGATTCAATATTAGTAGGATAATGGTACTTAGAAAATTGCTTTAATCAATTCTTGAATACTACGTTGCATGTCAGTGTCGTCGGTAATGGGTCTGGTAATGGTGGCATCGCAGGCACGATCTGGCGTCACGCCTTGCTGAATTAATGTTCCCGCATAGATGAGGAGTCGGGTGCTGACGCCTTCTTCTAGTCCGTGGCTGCGCAGGTTCCGCACTTTCTCTCCGAGTTTCACGAGGCGCGTGGCCATCTCTCTCGAAATCTTGGCTTCGTGCTCGACAATGTGGATTTCGGTGTCCTTGGGGGGATAGCCAAATTCAATGGCCATGAATCGCTGTTTCGTACTTTGTTTCAACTCTTTGAGAACCGACTGATATCCCGGGTTATATGAAATGACCAACAGAAAATCATCCACGGCCTGAATGACCTGGCCTTTTTTCTCAATCGGCAAAAAACGGCGATCATCGCTTAAGGGATGAATCAACACCGTCGTGTCCTTGCGAGCCTCTACGACTTCATCTAAATAGACGATGGCGCCATGCTTGACGCCCAATGTCAGTGGCCCATCCACCCACACTGTTTCGTCGCCTTTTAACAAATAGCGACCGATCAAGTCCGAGGCGGTGAGGTCTTCATGACAGGCGACTGTGATCAGCGGACGATTGAGTCTATGAGCCATATACTGTACGAATCGGGTTTTCCCGCAACCGGTGGGCCCTTTGAGCATCACCGGAATTTTATTCTTCGCCCCGACCGTAAATAGGCCAATCTCCCCGTTCACTTCCTGGTAAAACGGCTCTTCCGTCACCCGGAATTGTTCAATACCGTATTCCTGACCCTTCATTGGCAATCTTGTTCAAAAAATATCATGGTAAATAGCGAGAATGAGCATGGCCATTATTATACGGGGACGATGAAAGAGAGGACAACTCTGGCGGGATTGCGAAGTATCTTGGTTTTCCTAGCTCTCATCGCATCGGTTGGGCAATAAAGTTTGAGACGAGTTGAGTGGGGCGGTAGGCATGTTTGGTCCGTGCGACACTTGGGAGCCCCAAATCACCCATAGTATTGACGAAAGTATACTGTTGAATTTCACGGCAGAATTCTCTGAAGAGATAGTGGGCCAACCCGGAGATGGACCGATCTGCCACTTCCAACAAGAGGCAAAAGACCTCGCGTGACCGTGGATAGCCAAAAGCATAAGCTTTAATCGAGCCATCCACCCAGACGACTCGGCCCGTCAAGCCGAGTTCGCGATATTCTTGGAGCACCACACGGTGGGCACTGACGGCCTCTCGCAACATTACTCGAGTGATTTGCCCGTGGGGCCCAATTTGGGGAACGGCGTTTTCTTCTTTTTGATGCACCCACCGGTCAAACAACGCCAGGCACCCATCGCGGTCCACAATCCGATACGGGGCCACGCGAATGCGATGTGCGCGAAAAAACCGATTATAGGCCGCACGTTGGGACTTGTAGGCATTAGCTTTCATTTGGACTAAATCTGTGGTCTGATAGACATAGTCCGAATCGTTCTGTGTGAGCGAATAGCCCCAAGGCCGAATGACCTCTTGAAGTTCCGCAGGAATGTTTTCAATCCTGGTGACCTGAGATCCTTTATTCCGTGTCTCCATGATCGTCATGACATGAGCGAGCACATCTTGTAAGGAACCTGAAGACGGAGAACCCACTCCTGGACTCGGACCCATGGGGGGCAGGGGCATAAACAGACCGTCCGCATATTCGGCAAAGAGACACCACCAGCCATTCACTTCGGTCCAGGAATATTTCAACACATCTTTCCACATGTAATGGGGAGGGAACGCCCACGTCGCGAGTGAGGTCTGGCCCCCCAGCGCGGTGGACATCATGCACTGATTTGCCCGGAACTGGTCCTTAATTTGTAAGGGATGGAGGATGAGAGACATGAAGAGTACAGGGTTGTTTCACATATCGCGTGACGGAAGAATCAGGGTGAGCCTTCTGAAATATTCAGTAATAGGCAATCAAATAGCGTGGGGCTCCTAGCAGTACTTAACTACATTTCCTGAACGCTATCCTTACTTATACGGGATGCTGGTGGCGCTGCGATAGAGAAGACAGCGCGTAGGTCGTTGAAATTCACCTTGTCTGGATTTACGAGGGCATGCTACCATTCTGACCATTCTATGCATCGACAAGGACCTAGGGCACCTGTTTGTCTGTGACCTCTTCGAGTCGGGGTGCCTCGGTACCTCACGCCACTATTTCTCCTCTCCGTAAACTTAAGGAAATCAGTGTGAGCGATTCCTTTCGATCGCCATCCGTGGGTGTCCCAGAATTTGCCTTTTCACGCATGGTGCCAACGCCACTCTGGTCATCAACAAAGAACATGATCTCATGACGCGTAACCCCTACCAAGGTTTCCGAACGCATCTTATCAATGATGGGCTGTTTGTGGATGGGAAAGAAGATTCCTGGCGAATTGGCTGCCATCCTTTTGTCCTTTCCACTCAACAAGCCACATTTCTGGAAGATCTGGGCCAGCATCTTCTGGCGTTTTATCAAGCCATCAATCGGTTATATCTGGAGAGTCTGAAGGGTACGCAACCCCAATGGGTCCATACCTATCTCGATATTGGGAAACCGGACGATCTTCTGGATTTCGCTCGGATGAATCGTTTCAAGAATCATGTGCCCGGGGTGATACGTCCTGATCTGATTCCGACGGATTCTGGTATGGCGTTAACGGAACTTGACTCGGTGCCGGGGGGAATTGGCTTAACCGGCAGTCTGAGTCAAATGTATGCGCAACAGGGCATGTCGGTGTGGCCGAGCTCAGATGGCCTCATCAAGAATTTCTCCCGCATGTTGAAAGGCGTGCTCAAGAGGCAGCCCCATACCATGGCCATTGTGGTCTCCGATGAAGCAGATGCCTATCGAGCAGAAATGCAGTGGGTGGCCACCCAACTGTCCCAGGAGGGTTGGGAAGCCTATTGCGTCCATCCTCGCGATATCCGATTTACGGAGGAAGGGCTGTTCGTGGAGCAGAACGGCGCAGACCATCCCGTTTCCCTGATCTACCGGTTTTTCGAGCTCTTTGATTTGAAGAACATTCCCAAAGGAGAATTGATCCTCTACAGCGCGAAAAAAGGCCGAGTCGTCGTGACGCCTCCGTATAAGCCCTGGATGGAGGAAAAATTGGCGTTGGCCTTGATCCACCATCCCATATTGGAACCCTTTTGGGAAAAAACGCTTTCATCGGAAACGATGGCCTGTTTGCACGCGATTATTCCTCCGACGTGGGTTTTGGATCCACGGCCTTTGCCACCCACTGCCGTCATTCCAGGATTGCGGAATCGGAATCATGCCGTGTCGAACTGGGATTGGTTGGGGGACGCTACGCAAAAAGAACGGCAATATGTCATAAAAGTGTCTGGGTTTTCGGAATTGGCCTGGGGCAGCCGTGGGGTGTCGATTGGCCATGATATGTCCCAGGAAGAATGGAAAAAGACCCTTGCTCAGGCGCTGGATACCTTTCATACGGCCCCGTCGATTCTTCAAGCATTTCACAAAGGGAAGCTGGTTGTGGTTGAATATTATGATGATGCGTCTGGTATGAACACCACGATGGAAGGGCGTGTGCGATTGTCACCCTATTATTTTGTCGTGGATGGGCAGGCAGAATTAGGTGGGGTTCTGGCCACGATTTGTCCTAAAGACAAGAAAATTATTCATGGAATGCGGGATGCGGTCATGATCCCTTGTGGCGTCAACAGTCAGGGATAGAGAGTCAATCGTTGTAACAGACAGAAGCGGAATGAGACTGGTACAGTAAGAGACAAGATTCATTCTCCACCTTCAAAAAATATGAAACTTTATCACACAGAATGGTGCCCAGAATGTGAGGAAGTTCGGCAGAAGCTGGAAGAGCAGGGTATTGCGTACGAAGATGAAATCGTGCCCGACGTGCGTCCCTTTCGAAAAACGGTGTATGAAGCGTCCGGACAATATTATGTGCCCGTGTTGGTTGATGGAGAGACCGTGTTAACAGAGACCGCCGAAATCGTACAGTATCTTGATAGCTATACTCCGAATGGGCACGAATCCGGAGCAGCCTCCAACCCACCCCTCAGTTCGCCACATGAAAGGAGCGACTAAGTTATGGAGGATTGGAAAAAAGTTCTGGCCCGAAGCATCACCAAACCTAAGGATTTAGCCAAATATTTAGGCGTGGACGAAAAAGAAGTCGCCGACGTCGTGGGCCCCTACCCGATGCGAATTACGCCGACCGTTCTGGCAACGATAAAAGAAAAGGGCGATGCGATTTGGAAGCAGGTCGTGCCCGAAGGCATTGAATTAGATGACATTGATGCCAAGGATGACCCTCTTGAGGAAGATACGGATAGTCCCGTGCCACATTTAGTGCACCGATATCCAGATCGAGTGTTGCTCATGGTCACCAACCAGTGTCCCATCTATTGCCGTTTTTGTACACGCAAACGGTTAGTGGGAAAGCCGGGATTTCTGAAGAAGGGGGAACTCGATCAGGCGGTGGCCTACCTGAGGGAACATTCCGAAGTACGGGATGTCATCTTATCTGGTGGCGATCCGTTGCTCTTGCCGGATAACTTAATCGAACGCATTCTGAAGGCGCTTCGGTCGATCCCTCATTTGGAATTGATTCGTTTTGGGACTCGGGTGCCGGGGACCCTGCCGGAACGCATCACTCCGGAATTGTGTGAAATTGTCAAGCAGTATCACCCCATTTATATGAATTTGCATTTTAACCATCCGGATGAGTTGACGCCGGAAGTCAAAGAAGCCTGCGGGCGTTTGGCGGATGCAGGGATTCCCTTGGGGGCCCAAACGGTGTTACTCAAAGGCGTCAATGACGATCCGGAAATTATGAAACGTCTCATGCATCAATTGTTGTTAGCCCGCATTAAGCCTTATTACCTCTATATGGCTGACCTTACTAAAGGGACGAATCATTTTCGAACGACCGTGGAAACCGGTTTACGAATTATCCAAGCACTCCAGGGCCACACGAGCGGCATGGCGGTTCCACATTTTGTCATTGATGCACCAGGAGGCGGGGGGAAAATCCCGTTATTGCCAAATGAATATCTGTTGAATTTGGACGAAAAGGGCGCGGTACTCAAAAATTTCGAAAATAAAACCTATCATTATCCGCAGCCCTCTACGACTGACAAGAAAGAATTGCCAATGGTGAGCACGGCGGTTTCGCGTGATATGTGTAG
>JAQBGS010000255.1:0-3577 GCA_032128535.1 Nitrospirota bacterium | reverse complement strand
TGTCCTTGCTCCTTTGGTTGCCGTGTTCCCCACGGCATGGATTGAGCAAGACTACCACTTATCGGACTGTCTCAATATGCGAAGCCACTTCTGACCTGGTGCTTAACCACATGTCATCACCTGGCATCATAAAAGTTATGGACTACAGTGTACACCTATAATCCCATACATTAAGAGTTCTCTCGGAGAAACCGACAAGCAGTAATACGCCACCCGACTCCAGTTTGAAATCTTGCCTCCGTTACTGGTTAAGGAGCTTCATTTATGGGATCAAGTCGTTCTTTCATCTTGTTTGGGCTCTTGACCATAGGGGCCGTTGTAGGCGGTCAAGCCATTTTCAGTCGCATCCCCTTGGATCAAGCCCTCCTCAAGGCCAAATCAGGCATGCCAACATCTGGAAGCATCACGGCTGGCTCCGAAGATTCGATTATCCCATTGGAACGACAAGGCGGGGTATGGATCGCGAAAGTGGAATTTAATGATTTATATCAGGCCAAACTTATCGTGGACACCGGCGCGACTTATACTACGATTTCAGAAGACCTGGCTTTTGATGCGGGAATTCCATCCGACCCGCGTAACCCTGATGTTAATTTGCATGCCGCCGGAGGAAGCGTCAAAGCTAAAATGGGCATTGCCCCGAGAATACGGGTCGGCCATGCCGGACGAGATGATGTCCGGGTTGTCATTCACACGATCCCCAATCTTCCAGAGGGTATCGATGGACTTTTGGGTCTCAGCTTCTTCGATCGCTTTATGGTCCGGTTAGACCATTCACAGCAGCAACTTCACCTCACCCCAAAGTCCTCCTAGAAAAATTCTTTTCCCCTGACAAGCGTCAATCTCGGCCTCCTCCCCAAAGATTTCTTCATGTCATTCGCACATTCCTCGTCAAGGCTGTCGGCCGAAATCTTTCCTTGACAGTCTGCAAAGGCAGTATGGTAATACTACCTGTTGCTTAAACGAACAGGATAAGACTATGCGATTCTTCATGTATGCAGACAACCTCAATCTCACCCAACTGAAACGACGCGCCCCAGAACACCAATTTTTATTCAAGGCCTACCTCCCAGATCACACCATTACCTTCGGACGATGGTCCAATCAATGGCGATGCGGGCTCGCAACAATCACACCCTCTGCCGGTGAACGCGTATGGGGCGCCGTGTTTGAATTAACTCCGGAAGACGTCAAAGAGCTGGACAAATTCGAAGGAGATCTCCCAGAAGAAGCCTTTCGACATGTGGAGATTCATGTCTATACAGAAGACGACCAAAAAGAATTTGTGACCACACATGTCGGGCAAGCCATCGGAAAGTTTAAAGCCAAAGAGCATTACTTAGATTGGGTCATGACAGGGGTTCGCCATTGGAAGTTACCTGACGAATGTATTGATATGTGGGATCTCCTCCGCGCTCGGTAACGTCACCATACTCAGAAACATTCCATCGTATCCCAAAAATTAGCAACATCAATTCATGATAAGGAGGTTCTATGCCTAAGCCAAAATATCATATCCTCGTGTGTACCAATTCCCGTCCACCCGGACACCCAAAGCCTTCTTGTGGCGCTGCTGGTGCCCAAAATTTACTCATGGCGTTGAATATGGGGCTCATTGAACGTGGCGTTCAACCAGGAGAGGTGCTTGTGACTGGAACCACCTGCCTCGGACCCTGTGAACAAGGGCCAAATGTCGTGGTGTATCCAACAGGTACCTGGTATTCGAAGGTCAAAGATTCAGATGTGTCCGTCATCTTAGACGAACATATCAAGAAAGGTGAGCCGGCCACTCAGCTCAACCCCGATTCGGTGTGGTCGTAATTATCTCTTCCTAAAGAAAGCACACGATCATGGGTGACCATCGCCCACAGGCCCAACATGAGTCCCATGGCCAACCATCTCATGTGTCCCATAAGGCCCAGAACGCCATTTCCCTAGGCTGTATGGTTGTGACCTGCAGTGATACGCGTACCAAAGAAACCGATACCAGCGGGAAGCTTATTTGTCATTTACTCAAAGAGCACGGACATGTGCTGAGTGAATACCATCTGATAAAAGATGAGCCAGAGGATATTACCCGACTACTCAAAGTAGCCGCTCAACAGACCAACAAGCAGGTGGTCATCATCAACGGAGGAACCGGCATTTCCCGTCGGGATTCCACGTTTGAAGCCGTGGATGGATTTTTACAAAAACGGCTGGATGGATTTGGGGAATTGTTTCGCTACTTGAGCTTTCAAGACATTGGCTCACCAGCCATGCTAAGCCGAGCAACAGCCGGAATCCACGAGCATTTGGTTATTTTTTCGATACCAGGGTCTCAAGGCGCCGTTCGGCTCGCCATGGAAAAATTAATTCTGCCTGAAATGGGTCATATTGCTGGAGAGTTGACAAAATAGTTTTCAGAATTTTTGGAAATATTGACCTAATACACCATCTTGCCTTCGGCAACCATCACCACCTGCCCGCCAACTTTTATTTCCTGAATCATATCGTCGTCAGAAAAGACTTGAACGAGAATCCTTGACGGACGATCGATTTCATAGCCCTGCTCGATCACCACTTCGGTGTTCGGCCCAACTTCCACCACCCCGTTTTTCACCAAATACGCTCCCAAGGCACCACTGGCACTGCCCGTCGCCGGATCTTCTGGAATCCCAATAGGGGCCGCAAACATTCGAGTATGCACCGTGGCATCTTCTTCGAGAGTCATCGTGGTATACACCAGGATGCCATTTGTGCCTAACCGGGCACAGACATCTCGAATCGCATCATGATTCACTTGCATGGACTTCACGGCCGTCAGGGTTCGAATCGGCACGATTAAAACCGGCAATCCCGTTGAAACCACCTCCACAGGAAAGTGCGAATCCGTAATCAGCGATTTGTGTACGCCCAATGCCTTAGCCAATTCATACAGCATCTCCACTTCGCTCACCACTTCAAGAAATTCAGGAAGGGGTTGAGACATCACCACTTGTTCAATCTGCCCTTGTAGAATAATGAGCTCAAGCGGAAACACTCCAATATGGCATTCATAGAATATTTTGGTCACAGGTTCTTGCAGGGGAAGGCGTTTCAGAAGGCCAAGCACGTAGAAGGTCCCCAACACAGGATGCCCTGCAAATGGAATTTCTTGAGATGGGGTAAAGATGCGAATTTTCGCATGCGCTCGAGCATCGGTCGGTGGCAAAACAAAAACTGTTTCCGAGAGGTTCATCTCCCGAGCAATTTGCTGAAAGTCTCGATCAGTCAATTCGCCTGCATCAGGAAATACGGCAAGGGGATTCCCTCCAAACGGTTCATTGGTAAAGACATCCGCCTGATAAAACTGAAGCCAATTTCTTGAAGGGTCCATAATAAACTAGAGAGACATTCTAGGAGGGATTAGGAAAATTTCACACAAATTTCAATACTAAGACCCTATAAATGGTGTTACATCTTACGGGGTCCCCTTACTGCCCTCCCGTGACCATGCATTCTTCATACAGTCTTTGCCATTCAGGAACTCCTCTACCCCCTAGTCTTGCATCGGTCATTTTTTCACAGCTTAGGTTCTAACTCCAAGTGCAACACT
>JAQBGS010000254.1:0-3960 GCA_032128535.1 Nitrospirota bacterium | reverse complement strand
GCATGAACCTTCTCAAGATCCTGGCAGTCTTGTCCCTGCTCTATCTTCAAAATCCTGTGATTGCCCATGCCACCTTACGCGCGGCCATTCGAGCCGGGCTGAAGCCCTGGAAAGAGGAGACTCCATGACATTTGCCTATGAGTTTCCCCTCTTGCTGCTGCTGCTGGTGACAGCAGCCGGAGCCATTATGGTCAAGGATTTAATGAGCGCCATCTTATTGCTCGGATGTTATAGCTTCTTTCTTTCTCTTGTGTGGGCTTCGCTCGGTGCAGTGGATGTGGCGTTTGTTGAGGCGGTGGTCGGAGCCGGGTTAGCCACAGTCCTATTTTTGCTCACGCTGTTTGGTACGGCTCCTAAGGATGGACGGCTTCGACGACCCCCGCCTCCGATGGCGGCAGTGATTGCCCTCCCGCTTTTAGGGGTATTGTTGCTGTATGCGGCGAAGGATCTTCCGGCATTCGGAGATCCTGCTTCACCGGCAAATGTCCATATTTCTCCGGACTATCTCAAGCAAAGCTATCAAGATACGCAGACGCCGAATGTGGTCACATCCGTTCTCATGGATTACCGTTCCCTTGATACGATGGTGGAGACTGTCGTGATTTTTACGGCGGGGATTGCCTGCGCGTTATTGCTGAGGAGGCAGACATCATGATTCGGCCACATGACAGTATCATTGTTCAATCGTTAGGGCGGTTTCTTATTCCGGTCATCCAAATATTTGGATTGTATGTCTTATTCTTTGGCCAATATGGGCCTGGGGGAGGTTTTGTCGCCGGGGTGATTCTCGGGACCAGTATGCTGCTCGCGGTTCTGATTTTTGGTCATGATGCTTCACGCAGTCAGTTAGCCAAAAAGGTTCTCCATGGAGATGGAGTCGGGATGCTGATCTATGCCGGTGTAGGGGGATTGTGTTTGATCGGAGGCGGGGAGTTTTTGAATTATGCTCATTTGGAAATTCCTGGGCTTGAGGTCGCCGCTAGACGTTCGTTGGGCATCATCCTCACCCAAATTGGCGTCGCCATCGACGTGGCCGTCACGGCCATTTCCATCATCTTTAGTTTGTCGGCGCAGGAAATTATCGAGGATTCGCTCAATGAGTGATATTGTTGTTGCCTTAGTTCATCGACCAAATTTTCTCACCTTCGTCATTATTTTTCTTTGGGGGTTTTATATTATGGTGACGAGGTACAACCTCGTCAAAAAACTGGTGGGGATGTACTTAGTGCAGACCAGCGTCATTTTCTTCCTGGTCTCCATCAGTGCCAAAAAAGGTGCGACGGTTCCGATCTTGCTCTCGATGACGGATCCCGTTGAGGTTGCTGCGTATTCGAATCCGTTGCCTCATGTGTTAACCCTGACCGCCATCGTGGTTGGTGTCGCCACACTTGGCGTGGCCCTGGCCCTGTGTTCGGCCATTTATCGAACGTACGGCAGTTTGGATGAAGAAGAGATTTTGAAGAAGTTAGAATGACCCGCCATTTACCAGCCCTCTTGTTCCTTGTCCCATTGTTGACCGCCGTTTCTCTGCCAGTGCTCTGTCTCAAGCACCGCGCCTTGAGCCGACCGATAGCCGTCACGGCCTTGTTCATTATGGTCGGGCTTTCCCTGTGGAATCTTTCCAATGTTTCCCAATATGGAGAGGTTCGCTATGCCTTTAGTGGATGGGCGCCTCCATTAGGAATTGAGTGGGTCGCTGATGGGTTGGCCAGTATCATCTTAGTGACCTTGAGTTTTCTAGGGTTGTCGGTAATGGTCTTTGCAGGCTCGATGGCACCCAAAAATCTTGAGGGGCGAATTGTTCATTTTTATACCCTCATTCTTTTGCTCATTGCCGCGCTCACCGGGATCGTTTTTGCAGGAGACCTTTTCAATTTGTTCGTCTTTTTGGAAGTGGCGGCCATAGCCAGTTATGCCCTCGTAGGTATGGCTGGAGGACGAGCCTTAATGGCGGCCTTCCGGTATCTCATTTTAGGCACGTTAGGCGCTTCGCTGTATTTGTTAGGGGTGAGTTATTTCTATGCCGCCACCGGGACACTCAACATGGGCGATTTAGCTGAAAAGCTTCCCCATCTGCTGACATCGAAGGTGGTCGTCGGCGGCTTGTTGTTTATGTTTATCGGATTGGGTATCAAAATGGCCCTCGTGCCGTTTCATGCCTGGCTTCCAGATGCGTATACCCACGCCCCTGATTCTGTTTCCCCTATCCTGGCTGCCCTGGTCACGAAGGTAGCTCTCATCGGGTGGGTTCGAATTATCTTTTGGGTACTGGGAGCCAAGGCTGTGGTGCAAAACATTCCGGTTCTAGTCATGGTTGACGTGTTGGGGATTTTAGCTGCGGTTATCGGGGCGGTGTTGGCCTTGGCGCAGCGTGATATCAAAAGAATCTTCGCCTATGGAGGCATCTCCCATATTGGCATCATTTTGATCGGCATTAGTCAGGGCAATCCAACCGGGTTTGTGGGAGGCGTGTTTTATCTAATCAATGATGCGGTGATGCAGGCCTCCTTATTTTTCATTGCCGGAGTGGCGGCCGGTCAATATGGCATTCGAAATGTCGATGATATCGGGCGTATTGCGAAGCAGGCCCCCTGGTTGACAGCTTCGCTGATTGTCGTAGCCATGGGAATGATCGGACTGCCGCCAACAGGCGGCTTTTTTGGGAAGTGGTATATCATTTTGGGAGCCTTGGAAGCGAATAACTATGTCGCTGTTGGTGCCGTGCTCCTCTCAACGCTGCTCACACTCGCGTATTTTATTAAAATTTTCGAACGCCTGTTTCGTCAGGCCTCAACTCCTTCCTCGGCCGAATTGATTGAAACCCCTCTTCAAGTCAAGTTGAGTTTAGGGGCGACGTCTGTGGCTGTTCTGGTTCTCGGTCTGTGGAGTGATCCCATAGTGGGCGCATTAATTCGCCTCGCGTTACCGCCAGGTCTTTGAGTGGAATGATGTCAATTTTTATTCTGATTCCCCTTTGCCCTTTATTGGCCGCAGTGGTGCTGGCTCTAGGCGGACGCCGGTGGGGTGAACAGAGTCACCTCATCGGAATACCAGCTCTAGGCCTTTCCTTTGGTGTGTCGGTCTGGGCCTTCTTGGAGGTTGTCAGGAATGGGCCCGTCTCGGTCTCGCTTTACCGGTTATTTCAAGTCGGGTCACTCGTCGTGGACCTGAATTTATATATCGATCAAGTCACGGTCCTTCTGTTGTTGCTGGTCACTGGGGTGAGCAGTGTGGTGCATGTCTTTTCTTCGCGCTACATGATTGGGGACCCTCGTTACAATCGATTCTTTGCGGTGATCGCGTTGTTTACCTTTTCCATGGTGATGTTGGTCATGAGTGGGAATCTCCTCATGCTCTATGTCTTTTGGGAGGTGATGGGCCTGTGTTCCTACCTGCTCATTTCCCATTGGGCTCAACGCAAGCCAGCGATTCAAGCGGCCACAAAAGCGTTTATCGTCAATGCTATTGCCGATGTCGGCTTCGGCTTCGGCATCATTTTAACCTTTGCAACATTTGGGACGCTGGATATTCAGACGATCCTGTCCCAGGCGGAAAGCTTGCAAGATCACACCATAAACTTGTTCGGGTGGATGGGAATGGATTATGCCATCCATCCGATCACGATTATCCCGTTTTTCTTATTTATGGGCGCAATGGGCAAGTCCGCACAATTACCATTTCATGTGTGGCTCCCGTTCGCCATGGAAGCCCCAACGCCGGTATCCGCGTTGATTCATGCCGCAACAATGGTCAACGCCGGTCCCTTTTTACTGATTCGTCTGAGTCCGTTAATTATTCTATCGCCAGAAGCCATGATATTTATCGCGATAGTGGGAGGAACGACTGCCTTGTTTGCGGCCATGGTGTCGATGGTGCAGTCGGATATCAAAAAGAATCTGGCCTATTCCACGATGAGTCAGATTGGGTTCATGATCATGTTGTGCGGAATGGGGGCCTTTG
>JAQBGS010000253.1:0-16445 GCA_032128535.1 Nitrospirota bacterium | reverse complement strand
CTTAATGGCGGAAAATACACCATAGTTAGGTTACAGGGCCAAGATGAAGCTTATATGGCAATTGGCGGTGGAGCGCATGGACGTTATATTGTTTATGCGACATTCAACAATGAAGAGTTTTTTAATCTGGTGTCTGATGATAAGGCAATAGGCTCCGTTCTTCTTTCCATCGGTGGGCAGGAAGGAGATTTTCCTATGGAGACAGTTGCCGACGTTGACCTTGTGTTCAAAGCAGTAAATACTTTTGTGGAGTTTGGAGAGCTCGAATCAAGTCTGCAATGGAAGAAATAAGAAATGATTGAGAGGTTAAGAATTAGGGCTTGCGTATTGATGATATAGGATAGAGCGAGTCACGAGTTTTAACCGTCATGGCACTGCGGCTTCCGTTCCCTCATGCTCTGCAAACGAAGCCATTCCTCTAGGGGGCATTTTAAATCTCCCCGATGTGCTGCGGTTTGATTTTGGTGCTAGGAAGAGCCGGGGTTCGTCCCGACGGCCGAGCCACTTTTGTTCCGGCAAAAGTGGCCAAAACCAGTGGCGCCCAGTCCGACCTCATTAAGATAGGACGGACGCTAGCCTTAGGGAAGCGGACCAACTCGCTGTGCTCAGACAAGGCCCGCTGGTTGATAATAGCGTCCATCCTAATGGCCGGACGGCAGGCGTCGAGCATTGGGAAGAGGGATTAGGTGAAAGTTTTGCAATCCCGTATTTCTATCCCCTGTTCGACTAAACGGCGAATACTAAGCACTCGGGGAGGGGATATTCATGCTGGTTTTTGATAGGAGTGAAGGAAATACATTTTGTGGCGATGGCCAGGGAAATCACATGTTGGTGTTAGTGAGTTTGAGGAGTGGGAGTTTTGAGGCGTCGGTGATGAAGCGATGTAGGATTGTCGCGAGTGCTTGGTTGTAGGCCTCAATGGATGTTCCCACTTCAAGGTCCGTGGTTGGTTTTTCTTCACGATAGGTACGTAGCAAAACCGTTCGGCGATCGTTCATCGACGTGATTCCGAGTTCAAGCTCCAAGATGACGCGAGGGTTTTGATCGAGCACTCGTTCTAACTTCGAGATCCGGCATGATAAGGCGTAGTCCGCTTTCGTGCGCATTTCCGGTGTGACCACTTGTTGTGCAAGACCGGCCTTTCTCAGATAGTGAGTCATTTCCTGTTGTAACAGGAGGGTTGGAGAGTCTACCCAGCGATGGTAGGCATGGTGGTTGAGTTGGGAGATATTGTCGTCTTTTCGATAGACCAGATGTCGTTCACTCGTCAGGGCATCGGCCCAAGGCCGTGTGACTTGAAGCGTTCCCCGTAAAGGGGCCGGATCTAATCGTGTTTCTGGATCGGCAACGTTCAATCGATAAAAATAATCGGGTGAGGGTTGCCCTCCGAGGCACCCCGTCAAGACCAAAGCCCCGACCACACATTGGCAGATCAGCCACATCCTATACGGTTTTTTCATGTCATGCGTCCCTTTACGGTTCACTAAACTCGCGGCCCCGTACGATAAGACCCGGGTTGCGACGCAGGTCGGTGGTGAGTTCGTTCATATTCCGTGTGGTGGCTTCCAAGTTTGAACTAATCTCTTGAACATGGCTCGCAACCACCTCTAGGGCATGGTGGAGATCAGCGATGGAATGATCGATTTCTCCACTATTGTTGCTGACGATTCGTCGCATCGAGCTCAACAGAGCATCCAATTGCTTTCGAGTCTGGTGGAAATCCGTCGTGAGAGTGGAAATATTTCCAGAAGTCAGCTCGGCCTTTCCTAAGATCGTCTCAATGTGCCCCCCGCTTTGATCCAAAATGTGATTGAGCCTTGTGGTCGCGGTGGTCAATTGCTTTGTGAACAATTTGACATTATCTAAAATGATAGGTGCATCTTGGGAGAGAGCAGTGAGGGTATCCGTGCCTCCTGAGAGATTTTCAAGTAGGGGTTTCAAGCTGGTGTCGGCCAGGTTGCCTAACTTCGCGGCGACGGATGACATAGCCGTCATGATATTGGTGGATCCTAAACTGGAGATACGTTCACCGGGCTCGAGCATGTGATTCGAGGCTCCGGCTTGGATGTCGACGACCATGGCGGAAAGCAGGCTGGCTTGTGTCATGACCGCCAGACTGTCTGCAGGGATATCCCACCCTTCACGAATTGTGACATTGAGGCGATAGACGGACGATTCAGGACCTCGCGTGAAAACAATATCCTCAATTTCTCCGACCGGATAGCCTTCGAAGAGGATTTGACCGCCGGGAGAAAGTCCGATGACATTGTTAAATTCCATGTAATAGGCCGTGGTCGCTTGAGTGCTACCAGAAAGCACGGCAAGCCAGATGACGAGGACACTCAACATCGTGAGCACAAACACTCCGACAATGAGATAATTCTTTCGAGAATCGCGCATAAAGCTTAATCGGTTCCTAGTGAGTGAGTGAATAGCCTGCTAGGCATGGGTCAGCGTCACTTTGGGTTCTCCAGTGAGCCGAGCCATATATTCATCGGGATCGAGGATCTCTTCTTCAAAATGACGGTTCAGCAAGTCTTGGATACGTCGGTTGTCAGACGCACGTACCTCGTCCATGGTCCCGATGGTCAGAATATCGCCTTTATCCAACACCGTGATTCGGTCGGCAATGCGGAACGCGCTTTCCAACTCGTGGGTGACAACCACGATGGTCATGTCGAGGGCATCTCTGAGCCGGAGAATTAATTCGTCTAATGATGAAGACACGACGGGGTCCAACCCTGCCGAGGGCTCGTCGCAAAATAGCAGGACGGGATCCATGATCACGGCTCGTGCAAATGCTGCTCGCTTCAGCATGCCGCCTGAAAGTTCAGAGGGCATCAAATCTTCAAAACCGGCCAAGTTCACGACTTCCAGCTTGAGTCGTGTCATAATTTCCATGGTCTTTTGATCCAATTTGGTGTGTTCTCGGAGCGGGAGCATAATGTTTTCCCCCACGGTCATCGAACTGAACAACGCGCCACTTTGAAAGGCGACGCCCAATTTGCGATAAAAGGATGTCATCTCTTGTTCAGTCATCAGTCCGATGTCTTGTCCAATAAGTTTGATGCACCCGCTGCTTGGATGTTCAAGGCCAATCAGATGTCGCAATAAGGTGCTTTTGCCTGAACCGCTGCCACCCATGATCACCATGATTTCGCCTTGGTTGACGGTGAGCGAAATGCCGTTCAAAATTTTGCGTGATCCGTAATGAGTCGTAAGATCCGTGACTTCAATCATGGGTTCAGGCGTAGAAAGAAGGGTCGTCATAAAGGATTACCGAGTAAGCAGAAAGACAATCAGAAGGTCAGCCAATATGATGGCTAAAATGGAATGGACGACAGCTCGAGTGGTCACATGCCCCACGCCTTCTGCTCCACCAGTCACGGATGAACCATTCACCACACCGACTATTGTAATGAGCCCTCCAAATACCAGACTTTTCCCGAGTCCATGTAAGACATCCTCAGTTCCGAGATACGACACTGTTTGAGCGACATAGGTTCCCATCGAAATGCCAAGATCGGTGGTGATATAGAGTCCCGCCCCAAGAAGGGCGACAATATCTGCCCAAAGGGTGAGCGACGGGACCATGATCATCATGGCGACTAAACTGGGAACCACCAGGAAGCGCACCGGATTGATGCCCATAACTCGCAAGGCATCAACTTCATTATTAATCATCATGGTACTCAGGCGGGCGGCAAAGGCCGAACCTGATCGACCAGCGACTAAAATTCCTGTAATCAATGGAGCGAATTCACGAACGACTGATAGGGCGACTCCGAATGTCACTTGGTGTTCTGCGCCAAAATCTTTCAAGGCATCGATGCCTTGGATAGCCAGCATGAGTCCGATGGTGATAGACACGAGTGAGATAATCGGCAAGGCCAAAATACCGACTTCCATCATTTGTGAGATGATGGGACCCAGGCGAACCTTCTGTTTCCGACGCCCCCCCCAACAGATCCAAAAGACCGATTGATAGAGTAAGGAAGCTCCAAATCCCAGGGTATCAACCCATTTAGTGGTGGCTCGTCCTACGTCTTCAATTTTTTGAAGGAAAGGGGGAAGGGGGCGGTCAGAGCTCAGCATGCATCGCGCTTTCAAGATTCGCATGGATGGCAAATACTTTGTCGAGTCTGGCTAGGGCCAACACTCGGATGACTGCTGGGTTCAGACACATAAAGGCGAGCTGCCCACCCTTTTTCTTGGCTCGTTGAAAGGCTTCCACGAGGGTGGCGATACCGGAACTATCAATATAGGTCACGGCGGCCATATCAATCAGAACTTTTGCGCTCTGATCGACAGTGTCGAGCAAAATTTGGCGAGCCTTGGGAGAGGTTTCTAAGTCAATCTCTCCGGTGAGAGCCACGATGTGGTAACCCTGTTCTTCGTAGACCGTATGTTCCATGTGTGTGGCTCAGTTGCGGAAAGAGTTAATGTATGCCTTTGATCATCCGTAGACGATTCCCTTGCCCGGTTGGAGATGGTTCGATAGAAACGGTATCCATCACTTGCCGCATAAAATGACAACCCAGCCCGCCAGGGCGAATATCGTCAAACGCACGAGGGTTCATGCAATCAGGACTGACCGCTGGGGCCTGATCTTCAAGTACGACAACCACGGTATTGTGGTGAAGTTCGATGTGCAGAGTGATAGGGTCATCGCATTCCCCAAGGTAAGCATGGCGAATGATGTTTTGGCATGCTTCATCAATGGCCAGCACGATATCTTCTACTATATCGGAGCGCCAACCATGATTATTGAGGGCCATTCTCGTCATGGCTCGCGTGGGGCCGAGTTCTCTCGCGCGAGCAGAAAACTGATGCGCGAGAACCACCTGATCGTTTGAATTGTGTACCTGCTGTGTCACGTGAGAGGTCCATTCGAAGGCGAGGATGGATAAATCATCCTGCGCGTGATTGTTCCCGGTCCAACCTAACGCGGCCTTCACGATTGAATCGACGCTGACTTGTAACGGCAATAGCTGCGTGGCCTCCAAGGTTTCTTGTAATCGGTCCTCACCGAAGAATTCCTTTGAAGCATCCTTGGCTTCGAGCACCCCGTCCGAATACAAAAATAGGCGCCCACCAGGTTGAAGTTGTATCGTTCCCTCCTCATAGTGACTGTCTTCGAAAAGGCCGATCGGGACATTGCCAATTTCACAGGGGATCACCTGTTGCTTGGGTGCAAGGTAGAGGGGAGGCGGGTGGCCAGCACAGGTGTACCGAAACATTCCGTTTCGAATATTGAGAATTCCGTAGATCAAAGTGAAATATTGACGCCCCTCTTCGCTCATCGGAAACATGCGATTTAAGCGAGTGGCGATTTCCGCGGGAGAAACGAGTGTGTCCGCGTCAGGGGCCCGGTTGACTTTGATAAAGAGGCAAGAGGGGTCGCGCCGAGGGATCAATACGCGGCTGAGGGTGACTGAAAGAAGTGATGCGGAGACTCCATGCCCGCTGACATCCAACACGTAGAGTCCTACATGGTCAGCATCAAGCTGAAACACGTTTAACGAATCCCCACCTAATTCGGAACAGGGTCGATAGGTCCAGGCGAAGACCACGCTTGGTAGTGCAGGTAAGGTATCAGGCAGTAGGGCCTGTTGGACCCGTGCAGCCACGGCAAGGTCATTTTTCATACGATCATTCGCTTGTTGGACCATGAGCATTGATTTCTGCAGCGCTTCTTCAGCCCTCTTGCGTTCAGCCACCTCCTCCTGAAGATTGGAAATAGCTTCTTCAAGCAACACTTGAAGATTTCTGACTTTCAAGTGAGTCGTGATGCGAGCAATGACTTCTTCTATTTGAAAAGGCTTGGTGACATAATCCACGGCTCCGACCGAAAATCCCTTCACAGAACTGAGGGAATCTGATGGGGCCGTGACAAAAATAACAGGAATGTTTTTGGTCTCATCCTGTTCCTTGAGGCGAAGGCAGGTCTCAAACCCACTCAGCCCCGGTAAGGTGACATCTAAAAAGATTAAATCTGGATTGAGCGTTTGACAGGAAGAAAGTGCTGTTTCGCCATCTGGAACGAGCGTCAGCTCAAACCCATAGGCGGAGAAGCTTTGCATAAGTCTTTGGACATCAGAAGAATCGGCGGCCGCCATAAGAATGAGGCCAAAATTCATGGGATGACTGCTCATATTCGGTAATTACCAGGTGGGATTAAACGCCATTATGAAAGGTGAAAAAGATAAGGGGAAAGTTCTACAGGCTTGAAGTCGATGCCTAAGGTATTCCTAGATACTCCCGGTCAGCGATCCTATTCCTTCTTCTTCTCAATGTATCGACAAAAATTTGGAGAGACCTAAGCTTGAGATTCGACCTCCTTCCGGCAGTATGTGCGGCTATTGGGTGGTTCAACGCCACATTCTCGTCAATTAGTTCATCATCTCCTAAAACGTTACAGAGCTGTAACCTGCTCCCAACCCGTTAGCAACATGGTGTGAGTAGGATCGGTATGACAGAGTTGATCTCGCGTGTGAATTGATCTTGGACCAATCAACGTAACCCTGGAGGTGAGAGATGGTGTCATTGAAAGAAAAGGTGTGGGACAAATCAACGATTGATGGACAAGATGAGCAACATGTCCTGAATTTTATTGCGTCAGAAAAAGTGGTCACGCTTGAAATGATCGTCGAACAGTTTCCGTGGATTCGATGGGGGGATCTGTTTTCAGCTTTGGGTCGGTTTAGGCGTGAAGGTCTCATGACCGTACACCAAGTCGATTCTGTTTTGGAGATGCGGATACAAGAACGCCTGTGGGATGTGGTCCGAACAACAAGCAATTAAGACAATGTATTGGTATGTAACACGTTCGTAACATAGTTGTTACATGAGAGCAATCTAGAAAATGTACAATTTTGACTCACTTAAGGAGGCATGATTCATGAAGAACGCGTTGAGAAAATGGTTGCGAGGAATTGGGGCTATCATGGTTGGGCTATTATTAGGATGGTATGGAGCCGGAGGTTTTTATGCGTCAACGGCCTGGGCCAAAGATTCGATGGATGACCCCAATTGGACAGGGTACACGCGTGTCAGCGGGGTCTCTGGGAATGTGAATAGTATTGGATCGGATACGTTAAATAACTTGATGACCCTGTGGGCCGAAGGCTTTCGGAAACAATATCCGAACGTGAAGATTCAGATTGAAGGCAAAGGATCCAGTACTGCGCCTCCTGCGCTGATTGAAGGGACGGCACAGTTGGGTCCCATGTCTAGAAAAATGAAGGGCAAGGAAATGGATGACTTTGAGGCCAAATTTGGGTATAAGCCAACGGCCTTTCCTGTGGCGATTGATGCGCTAGCCGTCTATGTCAATAAGGATAACCCAATACCTGGAATGAGCGTGGCACAGGTGGATGCGGCCTTTTCCAAAACGCGTCGTCAGGGGTACAAGCATGACATCACCACATGGGGAAACTTGGGATTGAGTGGGCCCTATACTGAGATGCCAATTAGTTTATATGGACGGAATTCGGCGTCCGGGACCTATGGATTTTTTAAAGAGAAAGTCTTGCAGAACGGAGATTATCGAGATCAAGTCAAAGAGCAGCCGGGATCGGCGTCAGTGGTTCAAGGGGTGACCGAAGATCGTGCGGGGATGGGATACAGTGGCATTGGATATCGTACCTCGGGAGTCCGGGCTATACCTTTGGCCATGAAGGATGGAGAAGACCTTGTGGAGCCGACCTTTGCGAATGCCTCAAAAGGAACGTATCCATTGGCGCGGTTTTTGTTTGTCTATGTGAACAAAGCGCCGAATACACCCCTTTCCCCAATCGTCAAAGAATTCTTAAATTTTGTCTACAGTCGAGAAGGTCAAAACGTGGTAATCAAAGATGGGTATTTCCCGTTAAGTGCAGATCTTATTGCGAAACAACGTGGAAATTTTGAATAGATTTGCTATCAACCTTGTGAGCTGCTTCCTCGTCGATTGACGAGGAAGTGGCTTTTTTTGTGATTCACCTCGTTCTAACCGTTTCAATCGCATGAACACTCCCTCTCCTATTCCTACCGGTGCAGAAGAAATTTCATCACCGTCTGGCCAATGGGCAACACGAAAAACTCGCACTGCGCATCGACGTCTGCGACATACCGCGGATCGCTCCGCTAGGGTTGTTGTCTGGGTTGGTGGTATTGCCACCATTGTCAGTATTTTGGGGATTTTTCTGTATTTGATGTGGGAAGTCGTCCCATTGTTTCGGGCAACCAGTGGGAGTGTTTCGGGCGATACGCAAATTCAGGAGAGCGCGGGCTTCCCTGCGGAAGCCACGGTCATTGGATTAGACGAATATCAGGAAGTGGCGTTCGTGTTGTCCAGGAATCATTTGCGATTTTTCAAGATGCCTGAGGGGACACTCTTTACTCAGGTGGGAGAGAGCTTCAATTTTCCGGGAATTGTGCAGTCGGCCGTTTTAATTGGTCAAAAAGGTCATAGAGTGAGCGTGGCCACTCAAGAAGGCATGGTCGTTCCGGTAACCATGAAATTTCGATCAGAGTTTGAAGGTTCAACCCGAACGATTGTCCCAACTTACAACGTTGGTACTCCTATACGGGTGACTCCTGACGGAGAAAAATTAGTGCACCATGCTCATGCACAACAGGAGGAGCAACAGATTATTGTTGCACTCACATCGGGAGGTGGGTTGTGGTTGACTAAGGTCGAAGAGCCAGGGGAATTTTCTCTCTCGGATGAAGCCATCGTCACGCAGCGACAGTTGGAAATGCCTGGACAGGCAAAAATCACGCACCTGGTTTTGGATCGTTTTGGCAAGCGCTTGGTGGCTGGGACAGAACAGGGCGAACTTTTGGAATGGTCCCTACGGGATGGCGAAGAAACGAACATTCGACGGGTGGCTGTTGGTGGAACTGGAGATGCGGTGACAGCCTTGACCTATTTGAATGGCGAACGAACACTTGTTGTTGGGACGCAATCTGGGCAAGTGATGACCTGGGTTCCCATGGATGAAAGGAAGTCACGATCAATCGTTCCATTCCGAAAAGTTTTCACATTCCAGGCCCATGCTGGAGCGGTCCAAGCCATTTCTCCCTCTCAGAGGGATAAGGGGTTTTTGACCGCAGATAGCCAGGGGCACGTCATTCTGCATCATGCGACGACGGGTCAGATGATCATGGAATTTGCCTCTGTTTCAGCGGAGACAAGGGCGCTTCGTTTTTCACCCAAGGCCAATGGTGGGGCGTGGTTGGGGGCGGATGGACGCCTGCGTACGTTTTCTATCGACAATCCGCATCCGGAAATTACGTTTCAATCGTTATTTTCCCCGGTCACCTATGAAGGATATGAAGATCCTGAACATATTTGGCAATCCTCCAGTGGATCTGATGATTTTGAACCAAAGCTTGGCATGATGCCGCTGATATTTGGGACGTTGAAGGGAACCATTTATGCCATGATTCTGGCCATCCCCTTGGCCGTCATGGGTGCGGTCTATACCGCGATGTTCATGCATCCTCATCTTCGGGCCATCGTCAAACCTGGCATTGAGATCATGGCCGCGCTCCCGTCTGTGGTCTTAGGTTTTTTGGCGGGCCTGTGGTTCGCGCCCTTATTAGAGAAGATTTTTCCAGCTGTGGTGGCGGGGGTACTTATGTTGCCGGTGATGATTGGATTGGTGTGTCTCCTCTGGCAGATCTTACCTCGATCTCTTGCAAGGCTTGATAAGTATGGAATTGATTTATTGTTAATCATGGTGGCAGTGGTCGTCACCGTCGGCATGTGTCTTGCCTCGAACGCATGGATTGAAGCGGTCGTGTTTGGGGGGAATTATAAACAATGGCTCACCGACCATCTTGGGCTGGTCTATGATCAACGAAATGCGATTGTCATTAGTTTTGCGATGGGGTTCGCGGTCATTCCGATTATTTTTAGTATTGCGGAGGATTCCCTTTCCAATGTGCCACGTCATCTGGTCGCAGGCTCTCTGGCACTTGGGGCGACCAAATGGCAAACTCTCACACGTCTTGTCTTGGTTTCTGCAAGTCCCGGAATTTTTTCGGCGTTAATGATTGGCTTTGGCCGTGCCGTTGGCGAAACCATGATTGTCCTGATGGCGACAGGCAATACGCCAATTGTCGATTGGAGTCCTTTTAATGGATTTCGAACCCTATCCGCGAATATTGCCGTGGAAATGCCAGAAGCGCCCCATGGCGGAACGCTGTATCGCGTTTTGTTTCTGTCTGGGCTCATACTTTTTGCGTTTACGTTTGGGATTAACACGATGGCGGAGTTGATTCGCCAACGTCTTCGGGAGAAGTATTCACAGTTTTAATAGTAAGTAGGGAAAAGTAAAGAGTAAGAAGCATGCCTCGTCAGAAAGAAAAAAGAAAAGTGAGAAAAAACTCCATAAAGAAAATTCTTGATTCAGGTTCGTTATTCATTTGGCTATGCGGGGGTGCGCTGAGTGTGTCCTTACTCATGATTGGCGGACTTCTAGTGTTAATTATGATTAACGGAATGGGCTATTTTTGGCCAAAGGATCTGATTCAATTCACCCTGCAGGATGGCGATGTGGTGCTTGGGGAATGGGTGGACACAGAAATTATTCCGGAATCAGAATCTATCGACAAACCCAAAGGGCATGAACGGGTTCAACTGAAGGTGGGCAACCGTGATCTGTATGGGTTAGATTTTCGATGGGTGGACCGAGCCGATATTCTGAGCGAACAGTATCCCTTGGATGTATTAGCGTTTGAGCGTCGAGAATGGGGAAACTTTTTTGGGCGGATCAAGCAGATTCAAAATGGTGAATCCCTTCTGGCTTCTGGTCATGAAGAGGGGCTGACGGTCTTGTATCCCTTGTTGGAACAAATCAACGGTCTTCAAGGAAAAATTCATGACATTCAACAAAATGAAATTGGCGAGTTGAATCATCGTCTTGAACAAGCCCGCTTAGCGCTCCGTTCGTTGGAACTAGCCGACCAAGGTGGGGTAGAGGAACGGAAGGACATTGAGGCGCGTGTCCATGAGCTGGAAGCCTTGTATGAGGTTCAAAATACGTTGCTTATCGCCTTATATGAGGAACTCGAACGGTTTCGGATAACAGTTGTGGATGTGGCAGGAGCAGAGAAAACGATTCAATTGGGAACCTTAGTCAACGTCTGGTCACCCAATAGTATGGGAGTTGGCGATAAACTCTTCATGTATGCGCAAAATTTCTGGGGGGTGTTGAGCGAAGAACCTCGAGAAGCCAATACGGAGGGCGGGATTTTCCCTGCTATTTTTGGAACGGTGTTGATGGTCGTGATCATGAGTATTGCGGTCGTGCCGTTTGGAGTATTGGCGGCCATTTATTTGAAAGAATATGCGAGACAGGGCTTGTTGACACGGATGATTCGCATCGCGGTGAATAATCTGGCGGGAGTCCCCTCAATTGTTTTTGGCGTGTTTGGTTTAGGATTTTTCGTGTATGCCGTTGGAGGAACGTTGGATCAATTATTCTTTGCTGAAGCGTTGCCTAATCCGACATTTGGGACGGGAGGCATTCTATGGGCGTCGTTAACCTTGGCCCTGATGACAGTGCCTGTTGTCATTGTGGCGACGGAAGAGGGATTGTCTGCAGTCCCACGGGAATATCGCGAAGGGTCATTAGGTCTTGGGGCTACTAAATTGGAAGCATTATGGCGTGTTGTGCTTCCTTGCGCCATGCCAGGCATTTTGACAGGTTTGATCTTAGCGGTCTCTCGTGCGACAGGCGAAGTCGCGCCGCTTATGCTGACAGGTGTCGTGAAGTTGGCTCCGTCACTTCCCGTGGATGGATTCTTTCCGTTCCTTCATTTGGATCGAAAATTTATGCATTTAGGATTTCATATTTATGATGTCGGGTTTCAATCTCCCAATGTGGAGGCTGCGAAGCCCATGGTCTATGTGACCACGTTCATCCTTGTATTTGTGGTCATTCTTTTGAATATGGCGGCCATTACCATGCGCACGCGTATGCGGAAGCGCTATGCTGGCTCTTCCGTGTAAATGAGGTACAATCATGCAGACAATTTCCCATCAGCTGATTCCAGAACGACCATCGGTTCAACAGAGGAAACCTCCTGTATCGACTTTGGTCGTGGAGAAAACCACAGATAAGCAGAATCGGATGAAGGACGAACAGATGAAGCCCACACTCAATCCCTTAGCTGGCAGTCATCCAAAAATTGTCATTGAGAATATGAATTTTTTTTATGGCACCGTTCAAGCCCTGACTATGGTCAATATGCAGATTCCGGCGAACAGGGTCACCGCGTTTATTGGGCCATCGGGTTGCGGCAAATCAACCTTGCTTCGTTGTCTGAATCGTTTGAATGATTTAGTGGATGAGACACGAATCGAAGGAAAAATTCTGTTGGAAGGGCATGATATTTATGACCCGGGGATTGATGTGACAGATCTTCGAACTCGTGTGGGTATGGTGTTTCAAAAGGTGAATCCCTTTCCCAAGTCCATCTGGCAAAATGTGGCGTTTGGACCACAGCTGCAAAATGTGCGAAAGCGGGCGACGTTGGATGAGGTTGTGGAAACGAGTTTGAAGGGGGCAGGGCTTTGGGAAGAAGTGAAAGACCGCCTGCATGCCAGTGCATTGAGTCTTTCGGGTGGGCAACAACAGCGACTCTGTATTGCCAGGGCCCTGGCGGTGAATCCGAATGTGCTATTGATGGATGAGCCCTGTTCGGCGCTCGATCCTATTTCGACCGGGAGGATCGAAGAACTCCTCCATTCACTCAAAGAACGATTGACCATCGTGATTGTGACACATAACATGCAGCAAGCGGCACGAGTCTCGGATCTGACCGGGTTCTTTTTGCTAGGTGAACTGATTGAATTTGATAATACGAAGACCATTTTTACCAATCCTTCCGAGCGCAGAACAGAGGACTATATCACCGGTCGATTTGGTTGATCGGGTGAGAAGAGGAATCAGCCATGTCTATTCAACGACGATTTGACGAAGAATTAGCCAAACTTAAGCAACAAATTTTACGAATGGGTTCCCTGGTGGAAGGCCAAATCCGGCAGGCGCTCAAAGCCTTGGTTGATCGTGATGATGACTTGGCGAAACAAGTGATTGAAAATGATCGTCAGGTCAATACAATGGATGTGGCCGTCGATGAGGCCTGTCTGGAACTCTTGGCCTTACAGCAACCTGCGGCACGAGACCTTCGCTTTATTACGACTGCGATGAAAATTTCTTCAGATTTGGAGCGCATGAGTGACTTAGCAGAAAATATTTGTGAACGGGCCATTGAATTGAATGAAGAGCCTCAATTGAAGCCCTATATCGATATTCCGTTAATGGCAGATCATGCGATAAAAATGGTTGGAGAAGCTCTTGATGCCTTTGTTCGAGGAGATTCAGTTCTTGCCCGAAAAGTCCTTGAGGAGGATGACAGAGTCGATGCACTCAATGAACAAATTTTCCGCGAACTCTTGTCCTATATGATGGAAAACCCGCAGACGATCTCCCGCGCCATTCGCCTGTCATTCATTTCTAAATACATTGAACGCATTGCCGACCACGCCACCAACGTGGCCGAATTGGTGGTCTATATGGTGGAAGGCAAAATCATCCGCCATATGATTCTCCCTTAAGTCTTCCTATCTTCTCCCAGTCTTTTTTGTCCTATCCTAAGATCCCACCGACGCCAAATAAGATACAAACCTGGAATGACCAGAAGCGTGAGAATGGTTGCGGTCACCATTCCGCCGATCATGGGTGCCGCGATGCGTTTCATCACATCGGCCCCGGTTCCTTGGGACCACATGATGGGCAGCAAGCCTAAGATGATGGCCGAAGCGGTCATGATTTTAGGCCGGACTCGTAAGACGGCGCCTTCGATGATCGCTTCACGAAGATCTGTCAGTGATTGCAATCGGTTCTCCCGTTGTCGACGTGCACATGCGTCGTCCAGAAACATCACCATGATCACGCCGGTTTCTGCGGCCACGCCTGCCAAAGCGATCAGCCCAACCCACACCGCAATGCTGAGATTATAGTTCAGGAAATGTAAATACCAGATAGCCCCGACCAACGAGAATGGAACTGATAGCAACACAAGAAGGCATCGGGGGATGGAATGAAAGTTGAGATATAGTAAGAGAAATATGAGAAAAAGCGTTAAGGGAATCACGATCTTGAGTTTTTCTTGAGCCCGTTCGAGATATTGGTATTGACCTGCCCATTGTAACGAGTAGCCTGAGGGAAGGTTGACCTGCTTCTGAACCAAGTCTTTGGCTTTATGAACATAGGTGCCGAGATCCTCGCCGGCAATATCCACAAAGACCATACTCGCTAACGACCCATTCTCATCTCGGATGGATGGTGGTCCCATGGTGGTGGAAATATTGGAAAGTTGAGCCAGAGGAATATGTTCTCCATTTGGCGTGCTGACAAGGACGCGCTTGAGCGCTTCCATATCTTGGCGCAGATCACGTGGGTACCGAACATTGATCGGATAGCGTTCACGGCCTTCCACGGTCCACGCTATATTTTTCCCGCCTATGGCCGATTCAATGACATCCTGCACGTCTCCAACGGTCAGACCATAACGGGCAGCGGCCGTGCGGTTCACGTCGATATTTAAATAGTACCCTCCCGTGACCCGTTCGGCGTAAGCACTCCGGGTGCCCTGAAGGTTGTGAAGCAGGCTTTCAATTTGCAGCCCGATTTTTTCCAATTCTTCTAATTTCGGTCCTAAAATTCGAATCCCTAAACTGGTTCGAATGCCAGTGGCGAGCATTTCCGTTCTCGTTTGAATCGGCATCCACCAAATATTGACCATCCCCGGGAATTTTACTCGTTGATCCATTTCGGCAATGAGCTTGTCCCATGTCATGCCCGGCCGCCAGTCTTCTTGAGGCTTCAGTGTCACGATGGTTTCGCCCATATTTAATGGTGCGGGGTCGGTCGCGGTGCGTGCCCGCCCCATTTTCCCCATGACTTGATCTACTTCCGGGAATTCTTTCAATAACCGGTCTTGCGTTTGGAGGATTGTGGTGGCTTGTTTGATGGACATTCCCGGAATGCTTGTTGGCATAAACAAAATTGTTCCCTCATTCAGCGGGGGCATGAATTCAGTCCCCAATTGTTTGTAGACGGGAACGATGAGGATTATTCCGAGAATGGCTAAGCCGACGACAAGCCAACGAGCACGCAGGACACCTTTTAGCAAAGGGGTATAGATCCAAATAAGTAATCGATTTAACGGATTCCGGCTTTCGGCTCTGATTCGCCCACGAATAAACCATTTCATGAATAAGGGGGCCAATCCAATGGAGAGCAACGCTGCAAAGAACATCGCGAACGTTTTGGTGTAGGCGAGCGGCTTGAACAATCGACCTTCCTGCGCTTCTAGTGTAAATATGGGCAGAAAGGAGATGGTGATGATGAGCAACGAATAGAAGAGGGGTTTGCCGACTTCTCGTGCGGCTTGAATAATGACGTCATCCCGGGAGCCCGATTGGCCTTGTTGTTCCCATTCCTCCAAGCGACGATGCGCATTTTCCACCATGACAATGGCCGCATCGACCATGGTCCCGATCGCGATGGCGATGCCGGACAGTGACATCACGTTTGAGGAGACGCCCAGGTAATACATCGCAATAAACGATAGGAGAATCGCCACGGGCAGTAAGAGGACGGGAACCAGGGCGGAGCGCAAGTGAAACAAAAACAGGAGGCTAATCACGCTCACGACAATGCTGATTTCAATCACTTTTTCTTGTAAGGTGGCGATGGCCCGATGAATCAGCTCTGATCGATCATACACCGGAACAATACGAATGCCCTCGGGAATGGAGGGCCTGAGGTCTTTCAATTTTTCTTTGACCCGTTGAATGACTTCAAGCGCATTTTCGCCATACCGCATGACCACGATGCCGCCGACGGTTTCTCCTTTTCCATTCAATTCCGCAATGCCCCGTCTGAGATCAGGCCCGAACGTGACGGTCGCGACATCGTGGACCGTAATCGGTGTCCCATTTCGATCTGCCCCAAGTGGAATACTTCGAAGATCGTCCAGCGATTGGATGTACCCGCGGCCTCGGACCATATATTCCCGTTCACTGGCCTCAATGACTCTTCCTCCCACTTCATTGTTGCTGCGACGGACAGCTTGAATGACCTCAGGAAGGCCGATGCCATATCCTTGTAATTTCACCGGATCTACTTGGACTTGATATTGTTTGACGAAGCCGCCAATGGACGCCACCTCTGCCACACCCGGGACACTCTGGAGCCAATAGCGGAGGTACCAATCCTGAAACGTACGAAGATCAGCTAGACTATGATCTCCAGTCTCGTCCACAAGGGCATATTGATAGACCCACCCAACCCCTGTCGCATCCGGGCCTAAGGTCGGGGAGATCCCTTCCGGGAGTTTTCCCACCAGACCCTGCATATATTCTACGACCCGGCTTCGGG
>JAQBGS010000252.1:0-3152 GCA_032128535.1 Nitrospirota bacterium | reverse complement strand
ATCGCCTGGGTGTGTCGCCCCTCTGGGACTATGGGTTGAACATCCGACGAATAATGAGAGGAGGCTAAAGAGGCTTGAGGCCTGACCACAAGCTGTCGGAGAACTTACCGAATCGATCAGAAGAGCTTTGCAAATGGCTGGTTTTATGAGGGTGTTGTGGGAGAAATCGTTGTCGGAAATTGATACAGGTTACCGAATTTTTCTTCAAGATCCTGAATGAATGGAGCAGGTGTCAGAGCGTGGCCTGTCACCCGTTGGATGAGGTCATTGGCGGAATATTGTCGTCCCCATCGATGCACGCGATCATTGAGCCATTTTTTTAATGGCAGAAAGTTTCCCTCGCCAATGTTTTGCGCCAGGGCAGGGATGTCGGTTTTAGCTTGATGAAACAGCATGGCGGCATAGAGGTTTCCCAACGTGTATGTGGGGAAATAGCCAAAGGCTCCGAACGACCAATGGACATCTTGCAGCACCCCGTCGGTATCGTTGGACGGGGTAATCCCCAAATATTCCTGAATTTTAGCATTCCAAATATCGGGCAATTCGTCTACCTGGACTCGGCCTTCAATCACGTCCAGCTCAATTTCAAAGCGCACCATGATGTGCAGGTTGTAGGTGAGCTCGTCTGCTTCGACCCGAATCAACGACGGAGCCACCCGATTGATGGCCAAATAAAATTCGTCGGCTGGCACCGCGCTAAGTTGTTCGGGAAAGGTTTCCTGCAATTTTGGATAAAAATATTGCCAGAAGGCTTGGGAGCGGCCCACAGAATTTTCCCACAGGCGTGACTGGCTTTCATGAATACCCAAGGAAATGGCTTCGCCCAAAGGCGTTCCATATTGTTGAGCGGGCAAGCCCTGCTCGTACAAACCATGCCCTCCCTCATGGATACAACTGAACAAGCACGAGGGCAAGTCCGTTTCAAAGACACGTGTGGTGACCCGGGCATCGGTGGGATGGAACGACGTGGTAAAGGGGTGGGCGGAAAGGTCGAGGCGCCCCCGTTGAAAATCGTAGCCCATTTGTTTGAGCACCAGGCGGCCAAACTCGACTTGCTTCGTGGTGTCAAACGATTGAGTGAGCAAGGTAGTATTGGGTTGGACTGGGGAATTTCGAATCTGATCGAGTAACCGAATCAGGTGTGTGCGCAACTCAGCAAAGAGGGGGCGGAGCTGTGCCACAGTTGATCCTGGTTCATACGTATCCAGCAACGCATTGTATGGGGAGTCTGTGTAGCCCAAATAATCGGCTTCTTTGCGTTTGAGTCCGACGAGCCGTTCCAAGTTGGGGAGAAAACGCTGGAAATCATTGGTCCTCCTTGCTTCGGCCCAGACCTGTTGGGCGAGAGAACATTCCCGTTCCAGCTCATTCACAAATGTCGAGGGCAACTTTTTTGCGTGGGAGAAATCCCGCCAGGTTTCCCGAAGGAGAGCTTGCGAGGATTCATCAAGAAAAGAGTGGTGCGCCGGAAGAATGGTTCCGGTTTCGATATCGAGGAAGGTGCCTAACAGCGATTCGATTTCGGGTGAGACAAATTGGTTGTGTGCCAAAGTTTGCAGGGTCGCCAGTTGCTCCGCACGAATGGCGCCACCGCCCTGTGGCATGTAGGTTTCTTGATCCCATGAGAGAACCGCCGCTGCATCGTGGAGATGATGAATCTCTCGAAGTTTAGATGTTAACGAGTCAAGCGAAACCGGAGTACCCATGGATACTTTCCTCTTCCTGTGATGATGAATCGTTAGAACGTAAAGCCTTGCACTTTACGTCAGTTATCTAGAAATTGGCAATGAACATTTGTAGTGGCCCAACTCGACGGAAAAATTTTCCCTTGTCATCCCCGACATTCTTTATCGGGGATCCATCCGAAGTCATCAAGAAGACGTTTCAACGAAAGTTCTCTACAATATATTTTCCTCATTAATGCTTGCCGTGCAAGAGCATTGAAGAGGAAAATGAGGTCCTTGATTATTTGTAACGTGCATTTTTTCTGGAGGGATATCTTATGAAACCCATGGTATTGCCAGATGTTGAAGCCTATGCGGAAGCCCACTCGCTTGCAGAATCGGATATATGCAGGCGATTGCGCGAAGAGACCCATCGAACGATGGATTGTCCGGAAATGGTCGTGGGGCCATTAGAAGGGGCGTTTTTAAAGGTGATGGCCATGACGGTTGGGGTCAAACGCATATTGGAAATCGGGACGTTCACAGGATATAGCGCTCTGTGTTTTGCGGAAAGTATTCCCGATGAGGGAGAAGTTATCACGTGTGATATCGATCCTGAGTCGACGGCTATGGCCAAGAAGTATTGGGCTGAAAGTCCTCATGGCTCAAAAATTCACCTTTGCCTCGCGCCGGCGCTGGAGACTCTTGCAGATCTAACGGGTCTGTTCGATCTCATTTTTATCGATGCGGATAAAGCCAATTATGTGAAATATTTTCAACGGGCGTTGCACTTGATTGCCCCGACAGGTGTGATTCTAATTGATAATGTGCTGTGGAGTGGGGAGGTGTTAAAAAGTCCTCCGCCCGATTCCAATACTGAAGCCATTCAAGAATTGAATCGTCTGGTCCATGCGGAACCCCGAGTTTCAGCGGTGTTGCTCACGATTCGCGATGGCGTCTTTTTAATTAAGCCGCGGCCATCCTCAAACGCTAATGCTCAGGCCGCGCAACAACAGCCCCAGCAATAAGACAAATTACTGAATCAAAGAACTACAGCGAGACTATCGCCCCTGTCGGATTGTTTTGTCTCCTGCCGCTGGCTTAGCGAACTCGAACTTCAACTCATTGATCCGTGCCAGGTAGTCGCGCACGTCGTGGTCGCCGCACCGTTGCCTGGGAGTTAACCGGAACCGGCGTGCGGCATAGGCGCGGCCGGCCCCGGCTCCACAGAGGTGAATCACGGCGGCCAGATTCTGCTTCCGCTGGAGCGTGACCGTGTCGGTCCGTTGCGATCCTATCGCCTGCGTGACACGCCGATCGAGCAGCGCCGCCGTCAATTCGATAGCATGGCCTGGTAGGATGCGCGTGTAGATGCTGTTGAACCAGCACGATTGTAGGTCGTGCCACGGGCCATCCTCGACCACCAGGTGATCGTGGATACAATAATGGTTCGCCTCCGTGAAGGTCCCATCGGTGATTTGGTACATG
>JAQBGS010000251.1:0-5186 GCA_032128535.1 Nitrospirota bacterium | reverse complement strand
CGCCGCCGCCAAAGCCGGATTAACCAGTCTGGAGGAACTTCAGTCAGGACGCATTCGTTTAGGGGATGTGATCATCTCCATCGACGGTGAGTCCGTCAAATCCTACGACGATCTGGCCAGAATTTTAGACCGCCACAATGTCGGAGACCGCGTCACATTAGGCCTACGCCAAAACAACAAAGTGCGAACCCTCAAAATCACCCTCCAAGCCGTCCAATAACCAGTCCCGTCTCCGTCATTCCCGCAGCACAACATCCTCCGTTATTCCCACCAGGCGTCAGCAAGAATTCATCCTTGTCTTCCTCCCCCTCTTTTTGTAAGTAACAGTCACCCCCTTCCCCTGTGTGTCAACCTGACCCCAGACACTCGCTGTTTGGGATAATATAGATATCAGGGTGACAGAGAGAGGAGGAAAACATGCCGAAATCAGGAGCAGAACGACTCGACACACAGGTGACACCAGAGCCAGCGCGAGAAAAACGGACACGTCGCACCTTTAAAGCGGAGTACAAGCTATGCATGATCGCCGAAGCCGAAGCCTGCCAACACGGTGAGGTGGGAGCCCTTCTGCGCCGTGAAAAGCTGTATAGCCATCAACTCTCTGAGTGGCGACGAGAATTCGCGAAAAATGGCGTGATCGGTTTGAGCAAGAGCGCTCCCGGTCCAGCGGCTGTCAGGACACCGGACCAGCGACGGATCGATCAGCTTGAGAAAGACAATCGTCGCTTGACCCGAAAGCTGGAGATGGCCCATGACTGCCTGGATTTGCAAAAAAAAGCCTTGTCGCTGCTCGATCGACTGAACAATGGGAGCGCAGCATGACCACCGGCCTCGCCCAGCGCCCGGCCACGTTGCCGCTGGCTCGAGCGTGCCAGGCCCTGGGCCTCAACCGCAGCACGGTCTACGCCCGCCAACAACGTGTGGCGCACGATGCTCCCCCACGGCGCTCACGTACTCATTCCGTGCAACCGCGTGCGTTGAGTGCTCAGGAGCGGACCACTGTCATTGAGACGCTGCACAGTGCCCCCTATCGTGATCAGCCCCCTGCCGAAGTCTATCAGCGGCTGCTCGAGCAACAGCAGTATCTGTGCTCGGTCAGCACGATGCATCGTCTTCTTCGTGGTCTACGTGAGAACGGTGAGCGGCGTCAGCAGCGGCCAGCCCAGCATCATGCGATTCCCAGGCTGTTAGCCAAGGCTCCACACGATGTCTGGACATGGGATATTACCAAGCTCCCTTTGGTCCGCCGGGGGATTTATCTGTCACTCTCTGTCGTGCTTGATCTGTTCAGCCGGTTTGTTGTCGCATGGATGGTCTCGCTCAAAGAGAACAGCGCCTTATCGCAACAACTGATGGACGAAGCCACGGCTCGTTACGGGATTGAACCGGGCCAGCTCACGCTGCATCAGGATCGGGGTTCGCCCATGATTGCGTATGGGTATTTGGACCTGATGCGTGACCTGGATGTGACGTGTAGCCATAGCCGGCCTCGGGTGAGCAATGACAATCCATTCAGCGAAAGCCAGTTCAAGACGCAAAAGTATCAGCCTGATTATCCAGGCCGTTTCAATGATGTAGGACATGCCAGGCGCTGGTGTGAAGGCTATTTCGATTGGTATAACTTTGAGCACCATCACAGCGGTCTGGCGGGGTTTACCCCCGAACAGGTCTTCACTGGGAGTTGCCACGAGGTTTCCAGACAGAAACAGCGAGCACTTGATGACCGTTACGAGCGTCACCCAGAACGCTTTGTCCGTGGGCGACCGACTGTGGCGATGCCGCAGGAAACAGTGGCCATCAACCCGGTTATAGAGTCTGGTGAGAATGCAATGATTGATGCTCGTGTGAATTTCCCGACGTTGACGGCCGCTGGCTACGTAAAAAAGATGGTATCTTTGAAATGACTGTCCATAACAGGTTGACACGTTCCGATCCATTCTCAGGGAGGCGAGGAGTTCGGTCTCCTCCTGTCCCCGTCGCCCCCCCATCACACATGAGGCGTGAGAATCCGTTTCAAAGAATATGCATGTGGGAGGAGCAGAAGATGGCTTCTCTCAATAAACAATTCATCAATTTTTTATGAGGTTTTCCCATGAAGATCTGCGAAATACTCTATTCGTTATCCACCCGCTTTCTCCTTGTCCCATTGCTAACATCGACGTTACCCCTGACTGGGGTTTCATCATTCGTGTTCGCCCAATCTGCGGAAGAAGAAGCCAATCCAGCGCAAATCACGAACGGCGGATAGACAACGCTAAGAAGTCGGAAACTTGTGAGAAGGAATAGAGTTACGAGTGGTCGCCTTTACAAGGGTAACTCTGTTGAATATTCGGGCAGGTTTAAACAGAAGACTCAATAGCGATTTGGCCCACAAGCTAATACAAGCAGGATTATTTCTTTTGGCTCAGGGAATAACACAGGAAGGAGAGCCTGACCGGATCCTCTGCGAAATGGTTCATTGTCCAAACTAAATCATCAATGCAAATCCGGCATCACGTTATTGTCCCTCATTCAAAAACGTATCGACGGCTTTCTGAATGGTTTCTTGAATCTGTTGGCAATGGGTAGCATCGCGAATCTTTTCACCTGCAGCAGTCGTCACATAAAAGACATCGACCACTTGATCTAATCGAGTCCCGATTCTCGCCATATGGATGGATAGGCCTAACTGGACTAAGGTTTTCCCAAGCAGGAATAAGAGGCCTGCTTTGTCATCTGCGAAGACATCAATCACGGTGTAGGCATCGGACACCTCATTATCGATGAGGACTTCTGTTGGCCGACGTCCAGTTGGAAACTGACGGCCAAACGTCAAGCGACGACGGCGTTCAAAGACTTGTTCAACCGAAGACTCTTCTTGTACGACTGCCTGGATTTCTTGAGCTACCTCATGGAATCGAAATTCCGATGGCTGGCCCTCACAATCGGTATCATTGACGGAAAAAATATCCAACACGATGCCGTCACCTAATGTCATTATCTGAGCATTCAGGACTTCTAGGCCTAAGGCCGCAAGGACTCCAGTGACTTGCATAAAGAGGCCCGGCTTGGCTTGTGTTCGGGTAATTAGGACATATTCTGACACACCCAATTCGCCATTAAATCGACCCTCAACATACGTCGGCCTGGTTGACAGATTCTTCATGGCGAGAAGGTGCGCTGCCATTTCCCCTGTTGGAGTAGACGTGAGATACCAATCGGGAAGTTGCGGCAGTTGTTCATGAACCCATAAAGACTCATCAGAATCAGGTTGGGAAATTTCTCCCAATTGCTTCGCCATCGCTTCAAAGAGGGATTTTCGAGCAGCCGGCGGCATAACCATTTGTCCGGTAGCCGTTGAGGTCGGAGATTGCCCTTCGGCCATGGCTTCGTATGTTCGAGAATAAAGTTCGCCCAAGAGCGACTCTTTCCATTTCGTCATAACCTCCGGGCCCACAGCCGAAATATCGGCTACGGTTAGAATGAACATTTTTTGGAGCACCCCAACGGTTTTCATTTTTCGGCCAAAGGTCCGCGTGATTTTCGGATCATTGAGATCTCGACGAAAGGCCGTATGGGACATGACTAAGTGGTGAAACACCAGAAAGGCTAACTCTTCACGTTCTGGTTCGGACAACCCCAACCGATCAGCCGTTTTATGGGCCAACTCTTGTCCAATCTTACAGTGGTCACCGGCTCTACCCTTTCCTAAATCATGCAGCAAGAGTGCTAAGTGTAGAATATCCTTGTCCTCAATCTGACGATACACCTCACCCATCATTCCTTGATCTTCCTGCAACCGTTCGGCTTCTTTGACAGCTAACAGACTGTGCTCATCCACCGTATACTTATGATATTGATTGAATTGCATGAGGCCTCGAACTCGAGCAAAGGCAGGAACGAGCTTTTCCAAGAGGCCTGCTTGATGCATCGCCTCTAGCGTCTTCCCGATCCGACCGGGTCGACGTAAAATTTCTCTAAAGAGCCGGCTGACTTCCTCCGTATGAAACCGTTCGTTGGGCACGGTGGCCAAATGTTGCGACAATTCATTCAACACGTGTGAATCAATGGTCACCGCTTGCTCATGGGAGAGTTCGAATATTCTCAGCAGTAAGACCGGGCTTTCCAACACCGCAAGTAATTTTTCCGGCGGAATGGTGAGCCGATGATTTTCAATAAGGAAATTCCCCTCAATAAACGAAGTGGGCCACCACCGTCGCATTCGATCAACCCAAGATTGCTCCTGCGCTTGTTCCAGAAATCGCAGACATCGATCATGCAATCCAGTGGTATGCCGGAAATATTGCTGCATAAATTGTTCAACCGCCAGTAAATTGGGGAGGTCTGACAATCCAAAGATGTCCGCAAGCCGCACCTGGTCATCAAAGGTCAAAATATCCTGCGCTCTCTTTGCCTCGAAGTGAAGAAACCCCCTCAGGCGCCACAAAAATTCTTGCGCCTCTTGCAACACCTGGTAGTCTTGAAGTGCCAATATCCCTTTATTGGACAGTTCTTGAATCGTTCCGGCTCCATACCGAGCCTGACCGACCCACTGCACAAGATGAACATCTCGTAAACCGCCTTTACTTTTTTTAATATTCGGTTCAAGTAAAAAGACCGTTCCCCCAAATTTGGCATATTCCCGCTGCCGCTCTTCAATTTTATCCAGCACAAATTGTTTGGCACGTCGCTTGAGAATTCGTCGATCAAATTTTCTCTGAAATATCTGAAACACCGTCGCATTGCCCCCCAAAAATCTGGACTCCATAAGAGAGGTACAGGCCGGAAGATCGGTTTCCCCAATTTCAAGACATTCTGCAATGGTTCGAACACTGTGGCCGACCTGAAAACCTAAATCCCACAAGCGATGAAACACGCCATGGGAAATAGCCTGCGCTAACTCGGCTTGGTTGCCTTGGGTGAGTATCATGACGTCAATATCAGAATACGGGGCTAATTCGCGTCGACCGTACCCTCCCATCGCGACTAAACAACATTGCTGCCAGCTTGCTCGAGTGTCAGCGTTGCCCTGTTGAATCACCTCACGGAATCTCGCCATTAAGAGCCCATCCATAAAATCAGAGAAGGCTTGCACGACTTCTCCGCCGGTGGCTCCTTCTCTCAATCGATGATGCAAGGACTCCCGTTGCTCCTGTAAGCTTTGTGAACCAATGACCGTGGATACCGTTGGGGAGATTGGATTACCT
>JAQBGS010000250.1:0-3515 GCA_032128535.1 Nitrospirota bacterium | reverse complement strand
GACATAATATCCTTGCATGCGTCGTGGTTGCCCGTTCGGGGTTCCATCCGCGCCAAGATGATTGTCACGGATATAGGCCCAAGCGCTTTCTCCGATGAATTCAAATGGGCCGCGTTGAAAGGTCCAATCCAACGCCCAAATGGCCAGCGGGCGCTTGCTCATCGCATCATAGGATCCGAAAAATCCTGATCCGCCGATTTCTACTCCCAAAATGGGGCTAAAGGCCAAACGTCCAGCCACGGCTTTGCCATCATTATTATCAAATTCCGTGTTGTTAGAACGGGCCGACCGGATTCCGTCCTGTGCGGTAATATTGGAATTGTTATTAGGGTTTCCATTTCCTCCAAAGGCATTGGTAAAGCCGCTGATGAAGTAGACTTCGTAGTCCAGCTTGGAAAGTGTCGATGGATAAAACGTGCCATAGGCGCCAATGCCTGGTTGGTGGAGGGTGGAGGGGAGGATGCGTTGGTCCACTAGAGGGCGTTCCGTGAGATCTCGAAGGGGGGCGTCATGCAGGAGGTTGAATTTCCCAAGAGGCAGAAGAATGATTCCTGCCCGAAGATTGACGGGTTCCTGAATGAGATAGTCGATGGTGGCAAATTCGATCGCGATTTCTTCTCCATGCTCAAATTCAATTTCTGCTGCGATTTTGACCCGATCGCTCACATCTGCATAAATAAACGGGACCAAGTGGTGTTGGTCGAAGTAGCTATGACCTTGGTTTTTGCGATTCCAATATTCGATGTCCATGTATCCACCCAGGATGGCTTTAGGGCTGGAAACGAAAGGCCGGGCATAGACCAGTCCACCGGACCCTTGCATGGTCGATCCGGATTTTTTCTGCGGAGAAATTTCCTGCAAACTTCGGCCTCCACGGATGTTGATTTGAGGAGGGGTACCCCCTTCTGAAGTGACTCCAGGAATAGCTCCTCGTTTCAGGAGTTCCTCAACTCGTTGATCTACTCGTTGATCGACCATCCGTTCGATCTCTTCATTCGAGACGGCGCTGATAGAAGCTGGAGTATCGGTAAGACTCTCACTTCTCGCATGGGCAACACTACTAAAGCCCAGCACACTAAAGAGGAAGGTGAAACAAAGAAAACCTTTACTTATGAACCGAAACGTTCTCATTTGTGAACTCCCAAAAGATTGGGGACTCCGTGGTCCTCTGAGGTGAATGAAAAAATGGAGCTCAGAGGCCCTCAGGTTTTATCGCAAGTCAATCAAACGGTTAGGGCAACGTCCTTGAGGAAGGTGGGGTGGTGCAGAGGGTCACGGTCACTTCAGAGCGGGACAGGGAAGAAAAAGGTATAGAAACAAGACGTTTGCAACGTTTGCACTTCAACTCTAGACTCCCAACTCCTAGCTTTGCGACTAACTGCCCACATTCACACCGAGCCTCAGACAGGTCAATAGTTGAACCCGTGAGAGCCGTTTGTTGTTGACTTGCGTCCATGAAATTTACAATCTATTGTTCTTATTAATTGAGAATGATTATGAATCCCAAGTTAATTGATATTGATAACCATTATTAATAAAGAAATGCCATCGAGTTTGTCAATCCCCCAAGTGTCGTTCCTTCTAAAATTAAATGATCTAGGTGATAATAACTTACTACACGAGATGTGCCGTGACGTGAATCGGCATTTGCGACATATAAAGGAGAAGACCATTGAATCACATGACGACTAAAAGATTTGGGTTCGGCCAATTTTGGCTCATTTGGATGCTCACGCTCGGCATTGCGGCCGCAGGCGTAGGAGAGGGGCTTGCGAAAGAGGCTCTCATCAAACGAAGCCAATATTTAATGGGGACTCTGATTTTTGTGACTGGAGTGGCACCGGATGAAGAAACGGCCAAGACCGCAGTGTCGGCAGGTTTGGCCGAAATCCGGCGCATTGAACAAATGATGAGCACGTGGATTCCTACGAGTGAGCTCTCAAAGATGAATGCTGCTGCGGGGAAACATCCGGTTCAAGTTGGCTCAGAAAATATGGAGGTTCTGAAGGCCTCACTACGAATGGCGATATTGACGGAAGGTGGCTTCAATATCACGGTGGGCCCTGCTGTGGCCGCGTGGAATGTGAGTCAGGAGGGGAGAATTCCTTCGAAAGAGGAATTAGATGTCGTCCGTCCATTCATCTCTCTCGACAATGTTGTCCTTGATGAAACGGCCAGCACGGTCTTTCTCAAGCGCGCAGGAATGCAAATTGATGTTGGCGGCATTGGCAAGGGCTATACTGCTGATCTGGTCGTAGAGGTTATGCAAAAGGCTGGGGCAACAGCGGGGGTGGTCGCACTTTCAGGAGACATTAAGACCTTTGGCCGTATGCCGGATCAGGAACGATTTGTATTTGGGATTCAACACCCCAGAAAAGAACAAGGCGTCATTTTGGGTCTGATCGAACTAGAAAATGAAGCCGTGTCGACTGCTGGAGATTATCAACGGTTCATCATGAAAGACGGGATTCGTTATCACCATATTTTGGATCCTTCGACGCTTCACCCGGCCCGAGGGTGTCAGAGTGTGACGATCATTGCCAAAACGGGCGTCATGGCTGATGGGTTAGATACCGGCATTTTCGTCATGGGCCCAGAAAAGGGCATGGCCCTCATTGAATCTTTACCTGATACCGAAGGGGTCATTGTTAACGCACAAGGGGAAGTGATGATTTCTTCTGGTCTTAAATCTCGGTGGAAAGCAGAGCCCTAGTTGTAAGTGCGCACGAAACCCTCATGACAATTGGTATGTACCTGTTATCTTCTAGTGAATGAGAGGTCGTGGGGCCCAAAGAATTATGGCCGCACCCACTAGACAAATTCCCGCACCAATAATATCCCATCGATCCGGAACCACTCGTTCGACGACAAAGAGCCATAACAGGGAAGCGGCAATATACACGCCTCCGTAGGCCGCAAATGCCCGCCCCGCAAAGGCCGTCTCGGAGCGAGTCAGTAACATACCAAATATGACAAGGCTTGCAGCGCCAACGATGCCCCACAACGGCGATCGTCCCAACCGGAGCCATGTCCAAAACGCAAAGCACCCGCCAATTTCAGCGATCGCCGCCGTAAGATAAACTGCTACCGTGTTCATTGAGAAATCCCTTCAAAAAAGAATAGGTTACTGGACACGTCCCCGAGTATTCCTCAGAAACGTCTTTTCCCATTCTTCCAAATCTTTCAACACGATCTCAATGAGCCTGTCGGGATTCTTGATGAGCAATGCTCGTTTCTCAGGAGGAATGTCGACAAGATCGCGGAGGTGTTTGTCCGACCATTGAGCCAGATGGGTGAGGACATGGATAAGGTCCTTCCCTTTAGGCAATAAATAGTAGAGTTTTCTCCTTCCGCTTTCAGGATGGGGGATCGAATCGATGAGCCCATTCTCCCTAGTTTCTTTAGGCGATCCGATAAAATATTGCTGGAAATTCCCTCTTCGGCATTGAGCATATCCTTGTATTCATGACGCCCTAAAAACATCAAATCGCGGATGACAAGGATCGTCCAATGAT
>JAQBGS010000249.1:0-6408 GCA_032128535.1 Nitrospirota bacterium | reverse complement strand
CTTGGGCATCTGTTGCGGTGAACAGTTGATTGACGAGGACCACACAGGACAGGAGATGGCCTGTGTTGGCAATAGCGGTTTTCGAGCGTTTCATAGAAATTTCAGGGTGAGGGTGAGAGTGGGAGAAGCAGATCTGTGGGGAAGCTCCTAAATATGGAGGAGGTTGGGAATTATGTCAAAGAAAATGCTGGACCTTTCCCTCGCAATGCATTGAGGAAGGAACAGGTTGATTCTATGGAATGGCAGGAGACTGACTGAGTGAAAGTCCTTCGTGTGCTGCCTGCACAATAGGCGAAGGTTTCATCGTGAAGAACATTGAGAACTCGGTAGTTGGCGCCAAGTGGTTTGGCTTGCCACAGCAGGGCATTCCTAGTATGCTCGGAGATAAATACCTTGGCTCAAAAGGGTTGAAAGAAAACACGAATTCATGGACATTCCTGACAATATTCAAGAATGCCGGGAAGGAATTGATCGGCTTGATGATGAGATTCTCAAGCTGTTGAATGAGCGATCCCAATACGTCCTGCAAATCGGGCATCTCAAGAAACAACACGATGCCTCCGCCCATCTCCACACGCAAGGGCGGGAGGTAGCTATTGTGGAACGGCTCATGGCCAACAATCCTGGGCCGTTTCCAAGTGAAGCCCTCCGGCCGGTCTATCGCGAAATCATGTCGGCCTCGCTTTCGTTGGAAGGGACGCAGACGATTGCCTATTTAGGCCCGCCCGCCACATTTACCCATTTGGCGGCCATGCGGAAATTTGGAGAATCGGCCGATTACATTCCGGTGAATAGTATTAAGGATGTGTTTGATGAGGTCGAACGCGGGCGCATGCGGTTTGGCGTGGTGCCCATTGAGAATTCCACCGAAGGCGTGGTCAACCATACCTTAGATCTGTTTGTGGATTCGCCCCTGCTGATTTATGGCGAAGTCATGTTGGAAATTTCCCATCATTTTTTATCCAAAGCGCAGAAAATCGAAGACATCAAAACGGTCTATTCTCATCCACATGCCATCGCGCAATGCCGGAATTGGCTGGAAACTCATTTGCCTTCGGTGTCCATCGCCGAGGAGCCCAGCACTGCCCGCGCCGCAGAGCGGTGTGTGAACGATACAACAGCTGGAGCCATTGCGTCAGAATTGGCCGCGCAATTATATGGCTTAAACATTTTGCGGTCTCGTATCGAAGATAACATCAATAATTTCACCAGATTTTTAATTCTGTCTCTTCGTGGTGCCGAACGGACGGGGCGCGATAAGACGTCATTTTTGGTTTCGGCCAAAGATCGGGTGGGGGCGCTGTATGATCTCATTCGTCCCTTTTCCTCCTATGGCATCAATTTGACGAAAATTGAATCGCGGCCCACTCGTCGAAAAGTCTGGGAATATTTATTTTTTATGGATTTAGAGGGCCATCAAGACGATGACCGCGTGAAGAAAGCCCTGGATGAAGTGAAGTCGCGGTGTTTGTTTTTGAAAGTGCTGGGCTCCTATCCCATCCACCAATAATCTCTGTTCACAGAACCTTCAGAATACTAACGGATTGCTTGATATGGCTTTGCATGTTCATCCGACCATTGCTTCGTTGAAACCCTATTCCCCTGGCAAACCGCTTTCGGAGTTGGAACGGGAGCTCGGGATTCGTGAAGCCATTAAACTGGCGTCGAATGAAAATCCTTGGGGACCGTCTCCAAAGGCGCTACAAGTACTTGAGCAAGCCGCTGCGTCACTCCATCGGTATCCTGATGGCGGAGCATACGAGTTGCGGCAGGCCTTAGCTCGTAAATGGCAGGTGTCGAATGATCAAGTTCTCGTGGGCAATGGTTCTGATGAAGTGATTAGCTTGCTGATAAAAACGTTCCTCGCTCCAGGTGATGAAGCGGTGATGGCAGATCTGACCTTTGTGATGTATCGCTTGTCGGTCTTGAGTGGACATGGTGTGCCCATCGAAGTGCCGTTGAAGAATTGGACTCATGATTTATCGGCCATGGTGGATGCCATCACCGATCGGACTCGGCTTTTCTTTATCTGTAATCCGAATAATCCGACAGGCACGATGTTGTCTGCCACCGAGATCGAATCGGCCCTAGCCAAAATACCTGAGCATGTGGTGGTCGTCTTCGATGAGGCCTATTATGAATATGTCCGTGATGCGGAGTATCCGGATAGTTTACGCTATGTTCGGGACGGGCGACCGGTTGTGGTATTGCGGACCTTTTCGAAGATCTATGGCCTCGCGGGTTTGCGCGTGGGGTATGGAATCACCACATCTGAGATTGCTGGCTATGTGAATCGCGTACGTCCTCCCTTTAATGTGAATAGTCTGGCACAGGAAGCGGCCAAGGCCGCGCTGTCGGATGACGAGCATGTCGCGAAAAGTCGCGCGATGAACGAAGCTGAAATGACGTTTTTGGAAGAGGGTTTGACCAAAATGGGATTCAGGACGATCCCGTCCCAGGCCAATTTTATCTATTGTGATGTGGGCATGGATGGTGCGGCCATGTATGACGCGCTACTTCGTGAAGGGGTGATCGTGCGCCATATTCGTGGGTCTATGATTCGGGTGACGATTGGCCAGCCCACAGAAAACCGTCGGTTTTTAGAAGCTGTTGAACACGTGCTACCAACCTTGTCCAAATCCGCTTGAGTTGAGAAACGTATGATTATTGTGTTGAAACCCGAAGCGACGGAACAGGATATCGAACATTTAGTGGATCGTCTTCGTTCTCTAGGGTTGAAATCCCAAATCACGAAAGGCGAGGAACGAACCGTCGTCGGCGTTATTGGAGATGAGCGGGTCTTGCAAGGCCAGCCGTTAACCGTGTTCCCCGGTGTCGAAAGTGTGACCCCTATTTTGGCTCCGTGGAAGTTAGTCAGTCGAGAGTTTCAACCACATGACTCTGTCATTGATGTAGCAGGGGTTCAAATCGGTGGCCCTAAAATTACGGTGATGGCCGGACCCTGTGCCGTGGAGAAATTGGAGATTACCGTCGGTATTGCGAAGGAAGTGGCCAAGGCTGGTGCTACCATTCTACGAGGAGGCGCCTATAAGCCGCGGTCTTCGCCGTATTCATTCCAGGGATTGGGTCAGGAAGGATTGGCTTTCTTGGCCGAAGCGCGCAAGCAAACGGGTCTGCCAGTGGTGAGTGAAATTCTTGATCCGCGCGATTTGGGGTATTTTTTAGAACATGCGGACATCATTCAAATTGGTGCACGCAATATGCAGAATTTTGAATTACTGAAAGAAGTTGGGGCCTATGATAAACCGGTGTTGTTAAAGCGGGGTCTTTCGGCCACCATTAAAGAGTTTCTGTTGTCGGCGGAATATATTATGTCTCGTGGCAATCGCAATGTGATGTTGTGTGAGCGTGGGATTCGGACATTTGAGACCCAGTATCGCAATACCCTGGATCTTGCGGCTGTGCCTACCTTGAAGGAGATGTCGCATTTGCCAGTTATCGTGGATCCGAGTCATGCGACGGGGAATTGGAAGCTGGTCGCTCCCATGGCCAAGGCTGCGATTGCGGCTGGCGCTGATGGCCTATTGATCGAAGTTCATTCCAATCCAGAATGCGCCTTGTGCGATGGAGAAGAATCGCTGAAGCCCAGTCGATTCCACACCTTAATGAATGATCTCAAAAAGGTCGCTCAAGCGGTTGGGCGAGAACTCTAAATAATTCCCCCACCCAGTTTTAACCTTCTTGTCTTTTTTTCCATGGCTGACTCCTCTTCAGAATACCTATTTCAGCAAGTCACGATCATTGGTGTGGGTCTGTTGGGGGGCTCGCTCGGGCTCGTCTTGAAAGAGCAAAGGTTGGCCAAAACGGTTGTGGGGATTGGTCGCCGACAGGCCAATCTCGAATTGGCACTGCAGCTTGGGGTGATTGATCGTTTTTTTTTGGAACCGCATGAGGCCGTTCGAGACTCCGATTTCATTGTTTTAGCCACGCCAGTTGATACCTATGTTTCTCATGTTCAGCGGTGGGGGCAGCACGTGCCTTCTGGCGCCATTGTCAGTGATGTGGGCAGCGTGAAGGGCCAGTTGGTCTTTGATGTGGAGGCGGCACTTCCGTCGACGGCGAGTTTTGTAGGGGCCCACCCGATTGCTGGCAAAGAAAAGTCAGGTGTCGCCCATGCCACATCAAAGCTTTTTGCTGGGGCACGTTGCATCGTGACACCTACTCCCCATACGAACGCTGAGGCCCTATCGAGGGTTCGGGGTTTGTGGGAAAAAGCAGGATCTGAAGTTTTGTCCATGGATCCCATGGTTCATGATTGGGTATTGGGGGCTGTGAGCCATCTTCCGCATATCGCGGCGTTTTCACTCATGCATGCGTTGCAAGATTTACAAGACGTCACTCCTGAAGCCTTACATTTATTGGATTTTTCCGGTGGTGGGTTGCGCGATACCACGCGCATTGCGGCCAGTTCTCCCGAGATGTGGCGGGATATTTGTTTAGCCAATCGCGAAAATTTATTGAAGATGATTGACCAATACATCACGCGGCTTCAGGCATTTAAACAGCTTTTGAATGATCAAGATGGGGCTGGTTTGGCGAACAATATTGAACAAGCCAAAACGTTACGAGAAGGTTTGGCGTGAGTCAGCTATCGATTGCACCCGCCACGGGACCGCTTCGTGGGACGGTGACGGTTCCCGGTGATAAATCAATCACGCATCGGGCTTTAATCCTGGGGGCGTTGGCTCAAGGCCACACTCGTATTACCGGATATTCGCAGGGTGAGGATTGTTTGAATACGCTCGGGGTGGTTCGGGAATTAGGCATCGACGTTCAGGAAATTCCCGAAGGGTTGGACGTGTTTGGCAAGGGTCTCTGGGGGTTATCGGAACCTACTAACGTGCTGGATTGTGGGAATTCCGGTACAGGGCTGCGCTTATTAGCCGGAGTTTTGGCTGGTCAAAAATTCTTTTCAGTTCTGACCGGTGATGCATCGTTGAGAAGTCGGCCCATGGGTCGGGTGGTCAAGCCATTGCGACAAATGGGTGCGACCATTTCAGGTCGGCGAGGCGGGGATTTGGCACCATTAGCGATCCAGGGAGGAGCCCTCCAAGCAGTGAGGTATGAGTCTCCGGTCGCCAGTGCTCAGATTAAATCCTGTGTTCTCCTTGCAGGACTCTTTGCGGAAGGCACGACAACGATCAACGAACCGATGAAATCACGTGATCATTCAGAGCGGATGCTGGGGTATTTGGGCATTCCCCTACAGGTTGAGGGTTGTACCGTTCATGTCCAAGGCCAACAGGCTTTTGAAGGAAAGCCCATCACCGTGCCTGGAGATATTTCAGCCGCGGCCTTTTTTCTTGTGGCCGCCTCGATTGTTCCGGACTCAGAAGTCCTGCTGACTGGCATTGGATTAAATCCCGAACGGACGGGAGTGCTTGATGTGCTTCTAGCCATGGGAGCCGATATTGCGATTCTCAACACACGGGAGGAGTCAGGCGAGCCGGTCGGGGATCTGCGTGTTCGGGGCACTCGACTCACAGGGACCGCAATCGGGCCGGAATTGATTCCGAAGACCATTGATGAATTGCCGATTTTGTGTGTCGCTGCCGCTTTGGCAGATGGGGAAACACGTATTACGGGAGCTCAAGAGCTGCGCGTTAAGGAAACGGATCGCATTCATGCCATGGCCGTTGAACTCGCCAGGATTGGAGTGGAATTGGAAGAGCAGCCGGATGGCTTGATCATTCAGGGAGGCGCAACCCTGCGAGGAGCCATGTGCCAGAGTTACGGCGATCACCGTGTGGTCATGTCCTTGGCTATTGCCGGATTAGTCGCGAAGGAGCCAGTGGTGATTAAGGATGTGGATTGCGTGGAAACCTCATTCCCAGGCTTTCATAGTAAACTGTTGGATTTATTGACAAATTCCAAGTGACGTTTATAATAGGGCTGAAATTTTGAGGCATGAGGAAAAGAGGACCGTTCACCCCCGTCGACTAGTCATTGCCATTGACGGTCCGGCCGGGGTCGGAAAAAGTACGGTTTCCAAATGCTTGGCGGATCGTCTTCACTATGGATACCTTGATACCGGGGCGCTCTATCGGGCTCTTGCCTGGAAGGTGCAGCAAGAGCATATTGACCCCAATAATCTTGCTCATATTGAAGCCCTTCTGTCTCGCACGAATCTTGAGCTGATAGCTGCCCGCTGCGCGCATCGATGGCCACTGCGATGAGGTCGTAAAATGCTGGTTTCGAATGGATCATCTTATTGATGAAGTCGGGCAACAATCCAACCGGAAGATTGTCGACACAATAGACGCCTAAGTCTTCAAGCGCGTGGAGGCAGGTTGATTTGCCCGCCCCGCTCTGCCCCGTGACGACGATGACCTCCACGATGTCACTCGACCTCCGTCACCGACAGCACCTGACTATTGGACAGCGGGA
>JAQBGS010000248.1:0-4761 GCA_032128535.1 Nitrospirota bacterium | reverse complement strand
CCTCACCTATGCCATCAGCAACCTATGTGCCAGGTTATCGACTCTCAACCATTCTCATCGGGCAAAAGCAATACTCGGGAAGTATTCGGAAATTCTCAGTAATTTCAAAAAAGTGGTCTGTTTTAAAATCTTGTGAAAGTTCCTTTAAGATGCAGACCTTTCCCAATAGGAAAAAACGTTCTATAGCCAATTACGGCGTACCAATTCGAAATAGGATATTTTTTGAATGCCACTTTCTGAAATTCGGAGGATACAACTTGCGGGAAGAATAAAAACTAAAAAAGAGAGGAGCGCTAGGTAGACTTGGTGCCGGAGACCGGACTTGAACCGGTACAGCCCTTTCGAGCCGAGGGATTTTAAGTCCCTTGCGTCTGCCTGTTCCGCCACTCCGGCAGGGATCAGGTGAGTGCGCTGACTGTACCACTCCCTCTAAATCGGTGCAAGATTCCTTGAATAAATACAGAGGATTCGACAGGATTGCTCTCGGAAATTCCGATAAAGAGCGCCTTTGACATTGAATGAGAACACATAAAAAAAGGAGGACACGAATCGTTCGCATCCTCCTTTGATCGGATTCGACACCTCATCGACATTCCAATGAGGGCAATGGGGAATTTATGATTGATTCATTCGAACCACCATATGATTTCGACGATTTTCTTGGAAACAATTTTCATCATCGTTTTGACAGAATGGCCGTTCTTTGCCATACGAAACAATGTTAATCCGATGCGGTTGTATACCCAAATTCACTAAATATTCGCGCGCCGCTTCGGCTCGTTTTTTCCCAAGAACGAGATTATAATCTTGAGTTCCGCGTTGATCACAATGCCCTTCAATCGTCAGGGCTTTTTCAGGATTGGCATGCAACCATTTCGCGTCTTCTTCCAAATACTTCGCACCCTCAGCAGAAATATTCCAACTATCAAACGCAAAATAAATATCCTGTACACGACCTCCAAAACTACCGCTCGTATCGCGAATTTCTAGATACTCTCCGCTTGGATTTCTCACTCCCATGGAGGGAGAATCTTGACTTCCATTCGCTTGGGCAATATTCATATCGGGATTGACATATTCAGGTGAAGGCCCACCATTTTCTTTCACATAGGCTTGTGCCCACGTTTCTGGATTATTGGCCATCGATGAAACTTCACCATTTGTCGGAGGATCTTCATGAAACCCCTGACTACTTCTTTTCTCCCGCAGATAGGCATTCGCCCATGCTTCAGGATCAGGATTACTGGCATTGGCAGACCCGCTCCCAAGTCCGGTGACGCCTCCATGATTGGGTCCACTTCCATCTACTCCACCAAATTCACGTCCGTAATTTGACCCACTTCCAGGAATAGATGAATTCCCTTTATTGCCTCCATGTATGAGGGTGCCATCGGCATGACGGGCTGTACCAGACGATACACCATCAACCGTCCCTGTCATTTCTCCCTCTGAACCCATCCCCTCGCCTTCGGAATTGGCTCCGTACTTGACTGAATGACCACTACACCCTGAGGCCAGAAACATCCCCAACACCAAAGCAAGGAAAAGCCTACTGTTGTTTCTACTCACTCCCATAACATCCTCCTGGTATAATGATTGCTGGATTCATTGATTTCTTTCTTCATTAGGACGACCCACTGGCCTCCGCTAGCACAAACCCCTTCTCATAGGGACCTAAGGAAATGCCTACTATTTTTGTATCGGTCGATTCACCAGGAACTTAAGGACTATCTATAAAATAGCCAAATCGACCAAGACCTCTCCCAAACAGCTAGAACCCACACCAGCTAAAGACGTTTTTGGAAGCCTGGGAATTCCCCTAGACAAATTTAGAGTCATAAGAAGAAATCTGGAAAAATTGAATAGAAAATAGGAATGAGGATGAACTAAGCCTCTCCCCAGCAAGAATGGCCAGCCCCGACCAGGTAAATTGTTAAACAAAAGAAGGACAGGCTAGCACACCCTTATCAGGAGAATGCGCTAAATTAGGAATGAACCAAAAAGAAGAAGAAAGTCCGGCCACTTGCTAGCCATTCAGAGATGATGAAGGAAGCACCGCAGTTTGATACCATTTCCAAAATCGATCAACCCCTTCAGGCACTGCGGTTTGGGGATCATACTGTAAAAGCTTTCTTGTCTTGGAAATATCCGCAAACGTATAAGCAATATCGGCATTCAACATAGGTGCCGAGGTTAATTTGGCCGAGCGTCCCGCCAATTGTTCAATGCCTTTGACAAAATCTGACAACAACACCGGCTCTCCACGCCCCAGGTTTAAAATTTCATATCCTAGCGGATGATCCACCGCTGAGACGAGCCCACTGACAATATCGTCGACATACGTCCAGTCCCGATACATATTGCCATTGTTATAAAGCGGGACGTCACATCCCGTAAAAATATTATCCAACACCTTATAGGCCATCATATCTGGTCGCCCACGCGGGCCGTAGACGGTAAAAAATCGAAATACGGTGCAATCCAATCCATAAAGATGATGATAGGTATACCCTAACATCTCACTCGCCCGCTTACTGGCGGCATACGGCGCCAACGGCCGATCACAGGGATCTTCTGGGACGAAGGGCACCGTTTGGGTATTACCATAGACTGAAGAAGTGGAAGCAAAAACGAAGGTCGGCTTTTTTTGGGGTTGTTTGGTGCCCATTCGCCCAACAGCGGCATCCAATAAGGCGAGCGTCCCCATCACATTCACATCATAGTATAATCCTGGATCATCAATAGACACGCGCACACCAGCCATGGCGGCTAAATGAACAATCGCGTCTATTTGGTGATCTGAAAAAAGATCCGCAACCATTTGCCGATCACGGATATCACCTTTGAGAAATTCGAATGTTCCTGGCCAATGATTGGCCAACGCCTGGGCCGTCACCTCTCGAAGATTGGCTTCCTTTCGAGAGGGATCATAATAATCATTCAAATTATCCAGACCGATGACTCGATCCCCACGCCTGACCAGTCGTTCCACGGCATGACTCCCGATAAAGCCGGCAGCCCCTGTCACTAAAATTGTTTTGGCCACACTCTACTCCTTAGATAAATGACTGAGTCTTGGTTGCTTTTATACGTTTTAATATTCCCACGGTCGTTTCGGCTCGATTGATAAAAAGCTTAATCGCCTTTAGATGCCTGCCCTAACTTTATTTGCAATATTATTGAGAGAATACTATTCCATTGCTAGAATGCCGAATCATGAATGTTATGGCTGGCAAAACGGTTGATGTTCCGTACACTCTAGAGACCACTAATCTAGGAATAGGGAGAGATTTTGAGGCTGAGGTCATCGTTTTCAATTGTGATTGCCACACGTACCAAGAGGTCATCACATTATTCTGTCAGATTATACCTGGCATGAATCCTCCCAAAGCATTTGAATTGGCTTGGCAGATTGATCACCAAGGCAGCGCCATCGTTTTCCAAGGTGACATTAAACAAGCTGATGAAATAGGGAACAAACTGGCAACAGGAGGCTTACGCATTGAAGTTCGTTACTGAACTTCATATTGGACTCCCCCTTATTTCTTCTTCGCGATTCGCGGTTTTTTGGCCGAGCCAACCTTTTGCGGTTGAGCCTGTTTACCAGAAGATTTTTTCTTCGGGAGACTGGCCTTCTTTACCACTGGATTTTTCTTAAGAGTCGATTTGGTAGATTTTTTTGATGAAGGCTTAGCCGTTTCAGTTTTGGTCTTTATTTTTGAAAGTGCGCTGGACGAAAATTTGAGTTTCCCTATTGGCTCTTGCTTCGCTTTAGAAGCAGTCAGAGAAAGTTTTGAAGCCTTTTCTTTATTCTTGGAACCCTTTGAACCACCTTTTCCCAACCCATTGGAAGGCTTGAGGACCGGGAATGAAGGTAATTTTTTCTTCTTTAACTCATCACCAGAAAACACTTTCACTTGGTAAAGCTCAAATAACAGATCAATAGATTTTTGATCCCCTTTTCGAGCAAGAGTCAGCAGACGACGGCGTTGATTCATTTCTTCTTCTTCCGTATGGGAAGTCACTCGCCGTTCCATATGGTTAAATCCTTTCGTGGTGAAAAGGTCACCAAATCTTAGACAAAAAAACGGATGTGGATTATTTTACATGAGATGAATGGTTATTGGCAATATTCCCTAATGAACTTTTCTAGCAAGACATTTTATGACTAAAATTTTTGGCAGGGGGGAAAGGAACCTAATTGATCATGAATGGAACCAAAAGAATTAGGGAATAAGTCAGAATCGAAAGAAAGAGGTTGCTGGCCTCGACGGAACAAATAAATAAAAACGCGTATTTTCAAACTATCTAGAACTTGGGAAAAAACTTCTAGCTGGATAGTTTGAATTGGGTACCATTACACAGTCTCACCAAAAAAAATCGTAGAGTCGAACACAAAACTATCCGATCAACCGTGTCCGTGGCGCACAAGTCATCCCTTCTCTGAGCAAATCATTCTCTACCCCTAAGATTTGGTCTAAAGAGCCTTGCAGGTTTTCTTGGGTAATGCCTATATCCTGAAAGACTCGCTCTCGTAATTCTAGGACTTCCGATGCAGCTCGGAACCATCTTCATGAGAAACATAATTTGACCAAAAAACAACACCATGAATATAAGCCAACCAGAGAATCGAGGGATCAATTGACAGCCCTTAGAGACCACCGATATAGTCTTTTCATATTTTTCTTGAATAAATTCAATTATTTTTACTCTTCACTGACTTTTTAAATTTATCAAAAGGTAGAACCATGCCCCAACAAG